>JALORJ010000238.1 GCA_025459035.1 Burkholderiales bacterium | reverse complement strand
CCATCGAGCGGCTCGACCTCCTTCGTTGGATCTCAGCCTAAGCGGCGCGTCCACGAGGTGTCAATCTATGTGGACATTTGTAAATTCAGATTGACGTCGCGATCACTTGACATTTCCCTGTTGACTTCATGACCATTGCAGACAAGCAGGTGGTCGGGTTGCGGTCCGCTGCATTGCAGCAGCCGAAGCCGTTCCGCCGCGGAATCGTCAACCGTTTTTGACGCTCCGGCCGTCAGGGAGTACAACCTTGTACAGCGGCGTTGCTGCCAGTGAAGTCAAGTTCCTTGGTGGGCCTGCGTGGACCGCTCGGGAAGTTGCTGTGCATGGTGTTCGTCCCGGAGGGGTACCGAGGGGGACTGGACATCTCCCGGGAGGTGCAATCGATGCCGTCAGACGGAACACGCAACCGGTCGACTCGAGAGCTTTCGGGCTCGGTAGGCGGCTCGACACACGCGTCTTTTGGCGCGCGCGCGCGCCCGCCGTCCGAACTGTCGGATCCGCGTACGCGACTTTCGCGCCTCGCGCGCACGCTCGAATCATCGGTGATTCCCGAACTCGTGGATTCGCATCGATCCGTCGACGGTTCGCGCTCGCGGATCGAGCAGCGCGAGGTGCAGGCGTTCACGACGCTGGTGGCGACAGGATCGGACGCACGTCTGGCGGCGACGGTGGCTGCATGGCACCGCCGCGGGATCCCGGTCGAGACGCTCTTCATGGACCTGTTCGCACCGGCCGCCCGGCATCTGGGCGAGCTGTGGGAACAGGACCGCTGCAACTTCACGGTGGTGACGGTCGGGGTCGGTCGACTCCAGGCCCTGATGCGCGAATGGAGCGACACGCTCGGCGCCCGGATCGCGGCGCCGGCGGACGGGCAGCGGATCGTCCTCGCGCAACATCCCGAAGAGCAGCACAGCTTCGGCCTGTCGATGGTGGCCGAGTTCTTCCGTCGCGACGGCTGGACGGTGCATGGCGGCGTCGGCCGCGCGGTCACGGACCTGCCTGCGGAAGTCGCTCGGGCCTGGTTCGATGCGGTCGGCGTCTCGGTCGGCAGCGAGAAGCGGGTCGAGTGGGCGCGCGACACGATCGCGCGACTGCGGTCGACGTCGCGCAACCCGTCGATCATCGTGCTGGCCGGGGGCCCGTTGCTCGGGTTCGAGCCACGCTGGGCGGAGACGATCGGCGCGGATGCATCCGGACACGACGGCGCCACCATCACCTTGCTGGCAACGCAGCTGATCGATTCGCGCGTGCTGCACAACTGATCCGCGCAGAAGAGCGGATCGGGCAAGTACCCGCAGGCACCCCCCCTTCCGAGCGCGGCTCCGGTGTTGCCGCGCACTGCGCGAGCCGGCCGTGACGCGCGTCGCGCGCCCGCCGGCCACCGATGTGACGCTGCTCCCGCGCGAGGTCGACGCCGCGCAGGCGCAGCGCCTCATCGAGGCCGCCGGCGACGTGTCGCTGCTGCTCGATGCCGATGGCGTCGTGCTCGAGGTACTCGCACCCGACCGCGAAGTGCGCAAGGTCGCGCGGCGCGACTGGCGGGGCCGCCAATGGGTTGACCTCGTGGCGATCGACAGCCGCGACAAGGTGCGCGAACTGGTGTCTGCCGCGCTCACCGACTCGGTGCCTTCGCCCCGTCACATCAACCACACCTCGCGCACCGGCCCCGACGAGCCGTACATCTTTGCGGCGGTGCGCGTCGCCGGCAGCGCGCGTTCGCGGACCCAGACCCGCGTGGTCGCGATCGGACGCGACCTGCGCGACACCGTCGAATTGCAGCGACGCCTGGTCGAAGCGCAGCAGACCACGGAGCGCGAGCACTGGCGCTTCCGCGAAGCCGAGACCCGCTACCGCACGCTGTTCCAGGCATCCGACGAAGCGGTCCTGATCGTCGACGGCGCCACGTTGCGGATCGTCGAGGCGAACCCCGCGGCACAGACGCTGATCGGCGCGCCTGGTCGCCGTGCCGGCGCCGGCATGGTGGGACTCACGCTGGCCAACCTGTTCGCGACCGATGCCGCGCAGCCGCTGGCCACCGCCGTCGCCACGGCGCGCAGCGTCGGCCGCCACGAGCGGTTCACGGCAACGATCGCGGGCACCCACACCACGGTCGTCGTCGCGATGGCGTCGTTCCGGCAGGACGAGACCGCGTTCCTGCTGATCCGCCTCGCGCCGGTGCCGGCGCCAGCCACACGGCGCGCCGGTGCAGGGGCGGCCGTCGCGGTCGGCCCGGGGGCCGGCGAACCGATGCGCGAGGTCGCCTTCGTGCGCGCCACGCCGGACGCCGTCGCCTTCACCGACGGCGCGGGTCGTGTTCTGTCGGTGAACCGCGCCTTCGCACGACTTGCGCAGTTGTCGAGCGAGGACCAGGCGCGCGGCGAAGCGCTGTCGCGCTGGCTCGGTCGCACCGGCGTCGAACTGTCGGTCCTGATCGCGAACCTGCGCGAGAGCGGCACGGCGGGGCTGTTCGTCACGGAACTGCGCGGCGGCCTCGGGCTCGTGACCGAGGTCGAGATCGCGGCCGCGTCGGTCGAAGGCGTCGGCCCGCCGACGTTCGCGTTCTCGCTGCGCGATGTGGGCCGCCGCCTCGCCCCGGCGGAAGCCGCGGCCCCGGCCTCGGTATCTCCGTCGGTGCAACAGCTGACCGAACTGGTCGGGCGCGTGCCGTTGAAGCAGATCGTGTCCGAGACCAGCGACCTGATCGAGCGTCTGTCGATCGAGGCCGCGCTCACCATGACGCGCGACAACCGCGCGATGGCGGCGCAGTTGCTCGGGCTGTCGCGCCAGAGCCTCTACGTCAAGCTGCGCCGCTTCGGCATGGGGGGTCTGGAGGAAGCGCCGGACGGCGCCTGAGCTGCATCGTAGAACACTTCATGGTGTCAACATACATTGACACCATGATCCACCGAGTGCAGCATCGCTTCATGCTTCTGCCCGCGCCCTCGGCGGTTGCCGAGCTCCTCAAGCCGATCACATGGTTTCCGCCCATGTGGGCGTTCGCTTGCGGAGCCGTCGCCGCCGGGACCTCCCCGGACGGCCGAGTGTGGCTGGTGGCCGCAGGCGTCGTGCTCGCCGGTCCGCTGGTGTGCGCAACGAGCCAGGCCGTGAACGACTGGTTCGATCGCCATGTCGACGCAATCAACGAACCGCATCGACCGATCCCCTCGGGGCGCATGCCCGGGCGCTGGGGGCTGTACGTCGCGATCGCATGGACGCTGCTGTCGCTGCTCGCGGCGTGGGCGATCGGGCCGTGGGTGTTCGCGGCCGCGCTGCTCGGTCTCGCACTCGCCTGGGCCTACAGCGCGCCGCCGCTGCGGCTCAAGCGCAACGGCTGGTGGGGCAATGCCGCGTGCGGCCTGTGCTACGAGGGGCTCGCATGGATCACCGGCGCCGCGGTGATGGCCGGAGGTGCCCCGAGCCTGCGCTCGATGGTGCTCGCCGCCCTCTACAGCGCCGGCGCCCACGGCATCATGACCTTGAACGACTACAAGTCCATCGAAGGCGATGCCCGCATGGGCATCGGCTCGCTGCCGGTGCGGCTCGGCCCGATGCGCGCGGCCCAGGTCGCCTGCTGGGCGATGGTGGTGCCACAGATCGGCGTGGTCGGACTGCTGCTGCACTGGGGTCGGCCGTGGCATGCCGCGACGATCGGGCTGCTGATCGCGGGGCAGATCGTGATGATGCGGCGCTTCCTCGCGGCACCGCGCGAACGCGCGCTGTGGCTCAGCGGCTTCGGGGTCCCGCTGTACGTGCTCGGCATGCTGGTCGCGGCCTTCGCGCTGCGCGGTCTCGAAGCGGGGATCGAATGAACGTGCTCGGCTGGGGCGGTATCGCGCGCCTCGGCCTCGTGCAGGCGATGTTGGGCGCCGTGGTGGTCCTCACCACCTCGACGCTGAACCGCGTGATGGTCGTCGAGCTCGCACTTCCCGCGCTCGTGCCGGGCCTGCTGGTGGCGCTGCACTACGCCGTCCAGGCCAGCCGACCGCGCATGGGATTCGGCTCCGACCGCGGTTCGCGCCGCACGCCGTGGATCGTCGGCGGCCAGATCGTGCTCGCGAGCGGTGGCTTCCTCGCCGCGCTCGGCACGAGCTGGATGGCCACGCGTCCGGTTGCGGGCATGGCGCTCGCGGTCGTGGCTTTCGTCCTCGTCGGACTGGGCGTCAGTGCGGCGGGCACGTCGCTGCTCGCGCTGCTCGCGAAGCGCGTCGATCCGTCGCGTCGCGCGGCTGCCGCGGCGACGGTCTGGACGATGATGATCGTCGGCTTCGCCGTCACGGCAGGCGTGGCCGGGCGCTTCCTCGATCCCTACTCGCCGGCGCGGCTGGTGGCGGTGTCCGCCACCGTGTCCGCGGTCGCGGTGCTCGTGACGCTGATCGCGCTGTGGCGACTTGAGGGACACGCATCCGCGCCAGCGCGCGCAGCCGAGGACACGCCGATGACGGCGACGCGCTTCCGCGACGCGCTCGTCGAGGTGTGGCGCGAACCCGACGCACGGCGCTTCACGGTCTTCGTGTTCGTGTCGATGCTCGCGTACAGCGCCCAGGACCTGATCCTCGAACCGTTCGCCGGCGATTCACCCCCGGCGAGGCGACGCAGCTGGCCGGTGTGCAGCACGCCGGCACGCTCGCGGGCATGCTGCTCGCGGCGCTCGCGGGTCGCCGTGTGGCCGGTGTCGGCTTCGGTTCGCTGCGCGCATGGACCGTCTGGGGCTGCGTCGCGTCGTGCGTCGCGCTCGCCGGGCTTGCCGTCGCCGGTTTCGGCGCGGCGCCGCACTGGCCGCTGCAGGCCAACGTGTTCGTGCTCGGTGTCTCGAACGGTGCCTTCTCGATCGCCGCCATCGGTTCGATGATGGCGCTCGCGAACCACGGTCGCGAGTCGCGCGAAGGCACGCGACTCGGCCTCTGGGGCGCGGCGCAGGCGATCGCGTTCGCCAGTGGCGGCGTGCTCGGCACCGCGGCGAGCGACCTCGCGCGCTGGGTGGTCGGCGCGCCGGGTCCGGCGTACGCATCGGTGTTCGCCGTCGAAGCTCTGCTGTTCATCGCGTCGGCGCGACTCGCGCGGCGCATCGCGGTCCCGATCCCCGACGACGCGCGCCCGGCGCGTCCCTTCCTCGCCGCACCCCGTCACGCGGAGCAGCAGCCATGACCATGCGCACCTTCGATGTCGTCGTCGTCGGCGGAGGGCCTTCGGGCGCGACCGTCGCTCACGAAATGGCCGGACACGGTCGCTCGGTGTTGCTGCTGGACCGCGCCGGACGCATCAAGCCGTGCGGCGGCGCGATCCCGCCGCGCCTGATCGACGACTTCGCCATCCCGCCGCACCTGCTCGTCGCCCACGCGACCAGTGCCCGGATGATCTCGCCGTCCGACCAGCGCGTGGACATCCCGATCGAGGGCGGCTTCGTCGGCATGGTCGATCGCGAGCACTTCGACGAATGGCTGCGGCAACGTGCGACACGCGCCGGCGCGGTGCGCGAGACCGGCGTGTTCGAACGCATCGACCGCGACACGGACGGCACCGCGATCGTCGTGTGGCACCGCGAGGTCGGCGGCGTGCGCACGCCCGAGTCGGCACGCGCTCGCTGCGTGGTGGGTGCCGACGGCGCCAACAGCGCCGTCGCCCGCCAGGCGATCGAAGGCTGGGACCGCGGCCGCTTCGTCGCCGCGTACCACGAAGTGGTCCGCACGCCCGAAGTCCCGCCGCCCGGCTGGGACGGTTCGCGCTGCGACGTGTACTACCGCGGCAGCCTGTCGCCCGACTTCTACGGCTGGGTGTTCCCGCACGGCAGTTCGCTGTCGATCGGCACCGGCACCGCCGAGAAGGGGTTCTCGCTGCGACGCGCCACCAGCGCCTTGCGCCGCGAGATCGGCCTCGCGGACGCGCAGACGATCCGGCGCGAAGGCGCGCCGATCCCGATGAAGCCGCTGCCGCGCTGGGACAACGGGCGCGACGTCGTCCTGGTCGGTGATGCGGCCGGGGTGGTCGCGCCGGCCTCGGGCGAAGGCATCTACTACGCGATGGCCAGCGCGCGCATGGCCGCGACGGCGATCGAGAAGTGCTTCGCGACCGCGAACACGCGGCACCTCGCCGGCGCGCGGCGCCAGTTCATGTCGGAGCACGGACGGGTGTTCTGGGTGCTCGGCATCATGCAGCGCTTCTGGTACCGCGACGATCGTCGACGCGAGCGCTTCGTGTCGATCTGTCGCGACAAGGACGTGCAGACGCTCACCTTCGACGCGTACATGCACAAGCGCCTCGTGCGCCGCCGGCCGCTCGCGCACGTGCGCATCTTCTTCAAGGATCTGGCCCATCTGCTCGGGCTGGTCCGCGCCACGTGACCGGCGCACCGCCGGCGGCGCCGAACCGTCCCGCGTTCGCGTCGCACCGCACGGAAGCCTGACGCGTGGAGACGCTGTTCACGAGCGGTCGTGTCGTCGATCTGGTGATCGCGGTGCTGCTGCTCGAAGTGGTGCTCGTGCGCGGTGTGCTGGGCCGCGGGGACGCCTTGCCACTGGCGACGGTGGCGTCGGGGATGTGCCTGCTGCTCGCGTGGCGCGCAGCGTCGAGCGGGGCGGACTGGCGATGGATCGGCCTGTGGCTGTCGTCGGCCGGCGCCGCACACGCGGTCGACCTGCGGATGCGCTGGCAGCGCACCGGGCCGGCAGCGCGTCGACCGGGTCCGGCGTTGCGGATGCTGCGGGCGCGCCGCACGCGCTGACGCGCACGGCCGACGCTGTTCCCGCCCCGGTCGCGCCGCTTCGACCGAACATCGCTCTTCGCATCGTCTTCGCCTTCGCATGTCCCGCTTCCCGCCCGACCACCCGCAACGGGTCACCCTCGCCGACGAGATCCACGCCCGCCCGTCGGAGCCGCTCGGCACCCCCGCCCGGGCCACCTACGTCGCGCTGTTCGTCGAGCCCGAGGCACGCGAACACGAGGTCCGCCAGATCCAGGGCCTGTGTCGCCGCTTCGACCTCCCCGGGCCGCCGGCCGACGCCACGCACTTTCGCGCGACGCTCGGCGATCTGCGGCTCAAGTGGGAGCGCCACGGCGAGTTCTCGGGTTACACGTTCATCGCCGACGGCCTGTCGCCGACGCCGTTCGACGCCCCTGCCGAGTCCCTGCTGCCCGCGCGCTGGCTCGCGTCTCTCCCCGGGACCACCATCGCCGCCGTCCACGCCGAGGTCTGCGCCGCTGGCGAACCGGTCGACGCCGACGCGCTCGCGCTGCGCTTTTCCGGTCGCACGATCGTCGGCACCGACATCGCCGACGGCGACGCGGTCCTGTACACCGACTTCCGGCTGCACGACGACGGCTGCAGCCGTCTGTGGCTGGTCAATCGCGGCATGACCGACGCGCAGACCGGCCGCACGCTCCAGCGCGTGTTCGAGATCGAGGCATACCGCGTGCTCGCGTTGCTGGCGCTGCCGATCGCGCGTCGCCAGGCACCGCGCATCGCGGCGATCGAGGCCGCGCTGGCCACGCTCACCGACCGCATGGCGCAGGCCGGTGCGGACGACGAGTCGGTGCTGCACGAACTCACGCGCCTCGCGGCCGAGGTGGAGAGCGGCATCGCGGCCAGCCAGTTCCGCTTCGGCGCGTGCGACGCGTACCACGGGCTGGTGCGGCGGCGCATCGCGGAGCTGCGCGAGTCGCGCCTGCACGGGCTGCAGACGATCGACGAATTCATGAGTCGACGCCTCGCGCCCGCCGTCGCCACCTGCGCGAACGTGGCGCGCCGTCTCGAGGACCTCGCCGAGCGCGTGGGCCAGGCGAGCGCGCTGCTCGCGACGCGTGTCGGCATCGAGCGCGAACACCAGAACCAGTCGCTGCTCGCGTCGATGGACCGGCGCGCGCGGCTGCAACTGCGGCTGCAGCAGACCGTCGAGGGCCTCTCGGTAGCCGCGATCGTGTACTACGTCGCCGGCCTCGTCGGCTATCTCGCGAAGGCCGCGCACGGCGCCGGCCTGCCCGTCGCGCCGGACCTCGCCGTCGGCATCGCGATCCCGATCGCGGCCGGCTTCATGTTCATGGCGGTGCGTCGCACGCGTCGCCACCTCGCGGACGACACTCACTGATGGCACGCCCGGCCTTTCCGTTCGCCGCGATCGTCGGCCAGGACGAGCTCAAGCTCGCGCTCACGGTCTGCGCCGTCGATCCGAGCATCGGCGGAGTGCTCGCGTTCGGCGATCGCGGCACCGGCAAGTCGACGGCCGTGCGCGCGCTGGCCGCCCTGCTGCCGCCGATGCGCGTGGTCGCCGACTGCGCCTACGGCTGCGACCCCGACGCCCCGGCGAACTGCGCGACCGACTGCAAGGCACGGCCCGCACCTCCGGCGCGTGCGCGCGCGCTCAAGGCGCCCGTGCCGGTGATCGACCTGCCTCTCGGGGCGACCGAGGACCGCGTCGTCGGCGCCCTCGACCTCGAACGCGCGCTGTCGCAGGGCGTGAAGGCGTTCGAGCCGGGGCTGCTCGCGCGCGCGCATCGCGGCTTCCTGTACGTCGACGAGGTCAACCTGCTCGAGGATCACCTGGTCGATCTGCTGATCGACGTCGCGGCATCGGGCGAGAACGTGGTCGAGCGCGAGGGCCTGTCGGTGCGACACCCTGCCCGCTTCGTGCTCGTCGGCAGTGGCAATCCCGAGGAAGGCGAGCTGCGGCCGCAGTTGCTCGATCGCTTCGGGCTCGCCGTCGATGTCCGCACCCCGGAGGACATCGCGACCCGCGTCGAAGTCGTGCGTCGGCGCGACGCGTTCGAGCGCGACCCG
>JALORJ010000014.1 GCA_025459035.1 Burkholderiales bacterium | reverse complement strand
TCCGCGACATCGCGATCGCCGCGCTAGCGCTGCACGTGCTCGCGCTCGCGTCGCCGATCTTCTTCCAGCTCGTGATCGACAAGGTGCTCGTGCACCAGACGACCTCGACGCTGTGGGCGCTCACCGCGGGCGTGACCATCGCGATCGTGTTCGAGGTGCTGTTCGGCGTGGTGCGCCAGACGCTGACGCTCGCGGCGACGAACCGCATCGACATGCGGCTCACGCGCCGCACGTTCGCGCATCTGCTGTCGCTGCCGATCGAGTACTTCGAGACGCACACGGCCGGCGTGATCGTGCGTCACATGCAGCAGCTCGAGCGCATCCGCGGCTTCCTCACCGGGCGGCTGTTCATGACCGGCCTGGACGCGACCGCGCTCGTCGTGTTCATTCCGCTGCTGTACTTCTACTCGGCGCCGCTCGCGACGGTGACCTTGCTGTTCGCGCTGGCGATGGGCGGCGTGGTGGCGGTGCTGCTGCCGACGTTCCGGCGCCGGCTGACCGCGCTCTACAACGCCGAGGGCCATCGTCAGGCGCTGCTCGTCGAGACCATCCACGGCATGCGTACGGTCAAGGCGCTGGCGCTCGAGCCGGTGCAGCGGCGTGCGTGGGACCAGGCGAGCGCGCACGCGATCACGCGCCACTTCCGCGTGGGGCAGCTGTCGATCGGCGGCACCGCGGTCACGGGTCTGCTCGAGAAGCTGCTGCCGATCACGATCATCGTGCTCGGGGCCCAGGCCGTGTTCGACCGTACGCTGACGGTCGGGGCGTTGATCGCGTTCCAGATGATCGCGCAGCGTGTCGTGTCGCCGCTGGTGCAGATCGTCGGGCTGATCAACGAGTACCAGGAGACCGCGCTGTCGGTGCGGATGCTGGGCGACGTGATGAACCGTGCGCCGGAAGGCCGCGGCGGTGCGGCCGGGCTGCGCCCCGCGATCGCCGGCGAGATCGTGTTCGACACGGTCAGCTTCCGCTACCCGGGCGCCGCCGCGCCGGCGCTGGACCGGGTGAGCTTCCGCATCCCGGCGGGCAGCGTGATCGGCGTGGTCGGCCGCAGCGGCTCGGGCAAGACGACGCTCACGCGGCTGCTGCAGGGGCTCTACCGCGTCGAGGAAGGCGTGATCCGCTTCGACGGCATCGACGCGCGCGAGATCGACCTGGCGCACCTGCGCCGTCAGGTCGGCGTGGTGCTGCAGGAGAACTTCCTGTTCCGCGGCAGCGTGCGCGACAACCTCGCGGTGACGCGACCCGACGCCGCCTTCGACGACATCGCCGCGGCCGCCGCGGCCGCCGGCGCCGACGAGTTCATCGAGCGCCTGCCGCAGGGCTTCGACACGCTGCTCGAGGAGAACGCCGCCAACCTGAGCGGCGGGCAGAAGCAGCGGCTCGCGATCGCGCGGGCACTGCTGGCCCGACCGCGCGTGCTGATCCTCGACGAGGCCGCGAGCGCGCTCGATCCCGAGAGCGAGGCGATCTTCATGGCCAACCTCGCGAAGATCGCCGTCGGGCGCACCGTGATCATGGTGTCGCACCGGTTGTCGACGCTCGTCGGCGCCGACGCCATCCTGTTCATGCAGCAGGGGCGCCTGCTCGACGCCGGGCGGCATCCGGATCTGCTGGCGCGCTGCGCGCCGTATCGAAGCCTGTGGGAGCAGCAGACCGCCCACCTGTGACGGTGACGGCCCGGGGCGAAGTGCTCGGCGCATGTTGCGCGTGTCGTCTCGCCCCGCGTGCGGGCAGCCTCCGCCCGGACTCAGCCGAAACCGAGCGTCACCCCGTACGCCGTGTCCGCGCGCACTCCGTCCGCCGTACGCGCGTGCGTCGTGCCGTCGTCGCTGACCCACCACACCTCGACGGCCCCCGCCGCGAGGTACGCGCGCGTCTTCTCGTCGAGTTCGTCGACGGTGTTCGACGGCGACATGACCTCGACCACGATCTCCGGCGCCGATCGGAACGGAGTCTCGAAGCCGTGGGCGGCCACGAACGCGGGCGATGCCCAGACGACGTCGGGCACCCGCACGCCGATGTCGGTCAGGATCGAGGCCTCGGCGATCGTGCGACCCGCCGGAAGCGCCTGCATGAGTGCTGCTCCGACTGCCATCTGCAGGTAGCCGTGCCGGTTGCTCGCCGGGCTGATCTCGATCTTCCCCCACGCGTTCAGTTCGATCTTGTACGGCAGGTCCGCAAGCAGCGGGTCGGCCAGCAGTTCGTGCCAGCGCAGCGCGAGGGCTTCCGGGGAAGAGATCGATCCCATCGTGGTCGGCCGAGGTGGGGTGACCGGAGTGTCGCGCAGCCGCCGGGGCTTGGCCAGCCACCGGGCAGCCGTGCGGCCGAGCGGTCCTGCGCTCGCCCGCAGTAGCCCGCACGCGGCCCGACGCGGCACACTCCGCGGATGCCCGCCCGCAAGCGCGACGCCCCGGTCGTCGACTTCCTGCCCGATGCCGACGAGATCGAGCGTCGACCGCTGCCGTGGCTCGCGCGCGTCACGCTCTACGCGCTGGCCGCGATGCTGGTGGCCTTCGTCGGCTGGGCGGCGCTGGCGGAGATCGATCGCGTGGTGGTCGCGCGCGGCCGGCTGGTGACGCCGCTGCCGAACATCGTCGTGCAACCGCTGGAGACGTCGATCATCCGCACGCTCGATGTGCGCGTCGGGCAGGTCGTGAAGGCGGGGCAGGCGCTCGCGACGCTCGATCCCACGTTCGCCCAGGCGGACCAGGCGCAGCTCGAAGCGCGTGTGCGCAGCCTGCAGACGCAGTCGAGCCGCCTCGCGGCCGAGCTGGGCGGCGACGGCCGCGACGGCGCGAAGGGCAGCGACGCCGACAGCCGGCTGCAGTCGCGCCTGGCCGGCGAGCGCGAGGCCGCGTTCGCGGCGCAGATGCGCCGTCACGAGGAGACCATCGGGCGGCTGCGCGCTGCCCAGGCGACCAACCGGCGTGACCAGCAGCTGCTGGCGGCGCGCGTGCAGTCGCTGCGAGAGATCGAGACGATGCAGTCGAAGCTGGTCGACCAGCAGTTCTCGTCGAAGGTGAAGCTGCTCGAAGCGCAGGAGAAGCGCCTCGAGGTCGAGCGCGACCAGCAGCTCGCGATCAACCGCGAGGCCGAGCTCGCGCGCGAGCTGGCCGCGACCGAGGCCGAGAAGGCCGCCTTCGAGCGCAACTGGCGGCAGAAGGCGATGGAGGAGATGCTGTCGACATCGCGCGACAAGGCGTCGCTCGACGAGCAGCTGCAGAAGGCCGTGCGGCGGCGCGAGTTCGTCACGCTCACCGCGCCGGCGGACGCCGTGGTGCTCGACATCGCCCGGCTGTCGCAGGGCTCGGTGGTGCGCGAGGCGGAGCCGATGTTCACGCTGGTGCCGCTCGCGCCGGTGCTCGAGGCCGAGGTGCAGATCGACTCCATCGACGTCGGCTACGTGAGGCACGGGGATCCGGTGCGGCTCAAGCTCGACGCCTTTCCGTTCCAGCGCCACGGCGCGATCGACGCGACGGTGCGCACCGTGAGCGAGGACGCGTTTCGTCGCGACGCCGGCGGCAACACGTCGACGCTCGACCCGGGCACCGACGCGTTCTTCCTGAGCCGCGTCGATCTGCGCAGCACCACGCTCGAGCGCATGCCGGCGCAGTCGCGTCTGCTCCCCGGGATGACGCTCACGGCCGAGATCGTGGTGGGCAAGCGCACCGTGCTGTCGTACCTGCTGTGGCCGCTGACGCGCGCGATGGACGGCGCGATCCGCGAACCGTGACGCCGGCTTCGCCCGCCGAGGCGGCTCGCGCGGTGCTGCAGCTGCCGACGACCCCGAACCGGCCGCTGCGCGCGCCCGACACGGCGCAGGCCACGGGCGCGATCGCGCTGCGCACGCTGCCTGCGATCGGCTTCACCGAGAACGCGGCCTTCGATCCCGACCGCGTCGAGTACGACGCCGACTACGAGAACAGCCAGGCGCACTCGCCGCGGTTCGTCGCGCACATGCAGGCGGTGGCGGCGATGCTGCGCGCGCGCCTGCCGCGCGGTGCGCGCGTCGTGGAAGTGGGCTGCGGCAAGGGCGACTTCGTCGCGATGCTCGGCGCCGACGGCGCGCTCGACGTGCGGGGCTACGACCGCACGTACAGCGGCGACGACGCGCGCATCGAGAAGCGCTGGCTCGTCCCCGGCGACCGCGTCGACGCGCAGCTCGTGGTGCTGCGCCATGTGCTCGAGCACGTGCGCGCGCCGCACCGCTTCGTCGCGCTGCTGCGCGACATCTTCGGGCCGTCCACGCCGCTGTATGTCGAAGTGCCGGCGTTCGACTGGACACTCGCGAACGGCGCGTTCTTCGACATCACGTACGAACACGTGAACTACTTCACCGACCGCGCGCTCGCGGCGCTGTTCGGTGGTCGGGTCGACACGGCCGCGCGCAGCTTCGACGACCAGTATCAGCACGTGATCGCGCCGCTGGGGGCGGTCGATGCCGGCTTCGGCGACGCGTACGCGTCCGGCCCGTGGGTCGAGGTCGACTTCGACGCGCTGTTTCCGCGCCTGCGCGACGCGATCGACCGCGTCGACGCGAAGCTCGTCGACGGGCGCCGCGGCTGGGTGTGGGGCGCGGCGACCAAGGGCTGCCTGTTCCTCGCGCACTGTGCGGCGCGCGGGCGCGTGGTCGACCGGATCGGCGGTGCGATCGACGTGAACCCCGGGAAGGTCGGACGCTGGCTGCCGGGCTCGGGCGTGCCGGTGCATGCTCCCGCCATGCTGCCGCTGCTCGCATCGCCGCGCGACCTCGTCGTCGTGTCGAACCCCGCCTACGCCGACGAGATCCGCGCGGCGCTCGCGCGCGGGCCGCTCGCCGGCGTCGAGGTGGTGACGCTGTGATCGCGGCCGGCACCGGTGCGGCGCGCGTGGGCGGGTCGCCGATCGGCGCGCCGACCGTGGCGGGCGACGCACTGATGTCGGTCGACCGCGGGCATCTGTTCTACACGGGGCCGATCGAGTTCCTGACCCCGCACCACCTCGCCGCACCGACGCTCGTGATGGGGCTCTACGAGCCGCTGCGCATCCGGGCGTCCGGCGCGGGCTGGATCACCTGTCGCGCGGCCCTGATCACGCCGGGCACGGTGCACGAGCTCGATTTCGGCGATGCGCCGATGGCCGCGCTCGCGATCGACCGCACGCGCGGGGATCTCGAGCAGGCGTGGCGCGCGCTGCGCGGCGGCGAGGCGGGTGCGCCCGGGCTTGCCGTGGCCAGGCGTGCCGATGTCGCGCCGATGCGCCGGCTCTTCGAGGACGCCCGCGCCGGCGACTACGCCGTCGAGGCGGTCGACGATCTCGGTCGCTGGCTCGTCGGCCCGGAAGCACCGCTCGACCCGCGCGTGCGCGCGCTCGCCGAGCAGCTGTCCGCGACGCCCGACGACACCGACCGGGTGCAGGCGACGGCCCGGGCGACCGGCCTGTCGGCGTCACGGCTCGCGCACCTGTTCACGGCGTGCATGGGCGTGTCGCCGCGGCGCTATCGCGTGTGGAGCCGCGTGCTCGCCGCCACCGGCCATGCGCTGGGGGGCGCATCGCTCACCGATGCGGCGCACGCGACCGGCTTCAGCGACTCGGCGCACTTCTCGCGCGAATTCCGGGCGACCTGCGGGCTCGCGCCGTCCAGCGCGATGCGGCGCATCGGTCGGCTGGCCGTCGGCTGATGGACACCCTGCCTGTCGACTTCGGTCCGCTCGTCGACGCGGCGCGGGCGGTGATGGGCGAGTTCGTGCTCGGTCCCGAACTCGCGGCCGGCGCCGTCGCGGCGGCGCTGCGCGCGCGCTCCGGCCGCGTCTACACGGGCATCTGCCTCGACCTGCACTGCGGCATCGGCTTCTGCGCGGAGCACAGCGCGGCCGCCGAGATGCTCAAGCATCGCGAGACCGAGATCGACGCGATGGTGGCGCTCGCCCGGCGCGGCGTCGTGCCGCCCTGCGGGCGCTGCCGCGAACTGCTGCTGCAGTTGTCGCCCGCCAACGTGAGCACCCGGGTCGCGGTCGATGACGCGACCGTTGTGACGCTGGGCAGCCTGCTGCCGCGTCACTGGCTCGACGCGAAGCGCGCCCGCCACACCGGCGCCTGACACGCCGGGGTGTCGGGTCCGGGCGTGCCGGCGCCGCCGGGGCCGCACGCGATCCGCGCCCGTGCCCCGGCACCGCAGTCGTCGAACCGCGACGACGATCGCGATCAGCGGGTCGCGCTGCGTCGCCGCGTCAGCATCCCCGCGCCCAGCAGACCCGCGGCGACGAGCGCCCAGGTCGACGGCTCGGGAATCGCCCCCGGGCTGCCGACGTCGAAGCGCCCGTTCGATGCGAGTACCGTCGACGCGCGCGCGCCGTTGCGGCCGACGACGGACAATTGCCAGAGTCCGTCGTCGTTGGCACCCCACGCGGCCGGGGTGACCGCCTCGCCGGACACGCGCTGGGTGCGCGGGCCGCCGTCGCGGTCGTCGTACTTCAGACGGTCGACCAGCGTGCCGGTCGCGTCGAAGATGTTGATCTCGTCGCCGCGGGCGAGGTTGTTGGTGATGCCGCCGATCACCTTGACGTGCGCGCCGAGGTTCCACGCCGCGCGGAACGTTGCCGCATCGGCCTCGGCGAAGACGACCGACTCGCCTGCGGCGACGCTGCCGAAGGCCGACAGGGTCGCGCCGCCGGTGCTGCCACCGGTGGGCAGCGACGGGTCGACGGTCGCGAGGCGCGACTCGTCGTCGTAGACCCAGCCGGTGAAGTCGACCGCCGCGGGGCCGAAGTTCGTGAGCTCGACGAATTCGCCGTGCGTGCCGTCGTACATCCATTCGGTGATGCGGACAGCCGCCGGGGCTTCGATGGCGGTGGCGAGGAGGGCGACGGCCGCGAGCGAGCGGCCGAGCGAGGCGATGGGCATGGAGAGGTTCCTGTCGAAGTGGGCAGTGGCCGTCGCTGCATCGGCGACGGTTCGGGCAACCCGGCACGCTACGCAGCGCGTGCGTCGTGCGCGCGGCGGCGGCATCGCCCGGCGCAGGCCGGAAGGCTCATGCAGCGTCGCGCAAGCGTCATGGCACTAGGTCGCCATGGAAGGGGGGCGCGCGGTTGCGGTGCCGCCGGATGCACGCCACGCCGCCCGAGCACGGGCACACTTGCAGGATGACTGCCGCAGCCTCTCCGTCCTCCCCGCCGGCCTCGCCGGCTGCCGCCTCCGCGTCCGTCGCCGGTGCCGCCACCGCGCCGTCGCGCGCATCGATGTCCGCGCTGTCGATCCTGTGGCGCTTCGCCCGTCCGTATCGCGCGCGGATGGCGGCCTTCACCGTCGCGCTGTTCGTCGCGGCCGGCTGCTTCCTCGCGATGGGCGAGGGGCTCAAGCGCGTCGTCGACCGCGGCTTCGCGAGCGGCACCCCGCGCGAGCTGGACCTCGCGTTGCTCTACCTGCTGGGCGTGGTCGCGGTCACCGTGGTGGCGACGTTCTTCCGCTTCTATCTGATCTCGTGGCTGGGCGAGCGCGTCGTCGCCGACCTGCGGCGCGCGGTCTTCACGCACCTGCTGCGGCTGCAGCCCGCGTGGTTCGAGGACGCGCGCACCGGCGAGATGATCTCGCGGCTCACCACCGACACGACCCTGCTCGAACAGGTGGTCGGCACCAGCGTGTCGATGGCATTGCGCAATCTGGCGATGGGCCTGGGAGCGCTCGTGATGCTGGCCGTCACGAGCCTGAAGCTCACGTTGCTCGTGCTGGGCCTGGTGCCGATCGTGATGGGCCCGATCGTCCTGTTCGGGCGCCGGGTGCGCAAGCTGTCGCGCGCCAGCCAGGACCGCGTGGCCGATCTCGCGGCCGAGATCGACGAGACGCTGCACGAGATCCGCACGGTGCAGGCGTACGTGCACGAGCCGGTGGATGCACGGCGCTTCGGCGACCACATCGAGTCGACCTTCGACGCCGCGCGGCGGCGCGTGCGGATGCGGGCGATGCTGGTGGCGGCGGTCATCTCGCTCACCTTCGGCGGCATCGGCGTGATCCTGTGGGTCGGCGGCCACGACGTGATGAGCGGGGCGCTGACCCCCGGCGAACTGTCCGCGTTCGTGTTCTACGCGGCGATGGTGGCCAGCGCGTCCGGCGCGCTGTCTGAAGTGGTGGGCGACCTGCAGCGCGGTGCGGGCGCGGCCGAGCGCCTGGTCGAGATCATGAACACGACGCCGGCCATCGCCGCACCGGCGGCGCCGCAGCGCTTCCCCGCCGTCGCGCCGGCCGTCGGCCAGGCGCGGCTCGTGTTCGACAGCGTCACGTTCGCGTACCCGTCCCGACCCGGCACGCCGGCCCTGGACCGCTTCGACCTGTCGGTCGCGACCGGTGAGACCGTCGCGCTCGTCGGCCCGTCGGGTGCGGGCAAGTCGACGGTGTTCCAGATGCTGCTGCGCTTCCACGATCCGCAGGCGGGGAGCGTGCGTGTCGACGGACTCGATCTGCGCGACGTCGACCCCGCCGCGCTGCGATCGCGCTTCGCGATCGTGGCGCAGGACCCCGCGATCTTCGCGACGACGGTGCTCGAGAACGTGCGCTACGGGCGCCCGGATGCCGACGAAGCAGCCGTGCGCGCCGCGTGCGAGGCCGCGTTCGCCGACGAGTTCATCGCGAAGCTGCCCGACGGCTGGCGCACGCCGCTGGGGGAGCGCGGCGTGCGCCTGTCCGGCGGTCAGCGCCAGCGACTGGCGATCGCGCGCGCCGTGCTGGCCGATCGCCCGGTGCTGCTGCTGGACGAGGCCACCAGCGCGCTCGATGCCGAGTCGGAACGCATGGTGCAGCGCGCGCTCGCGCAGCTGATGCAGGGACGCACGTCGCTCGTCATCGCACATCGGCTGGCGACCGTGCGCGGGGCCGATCGCATCGTCGTGGTCGACGGCGGTCGCGCGATCGCGAGCGGGACGCACGACGAACTGCTCGCTGCAAGCCCGCTCTACGCGCATCTCGCGCAGCTGCAGTTCGGCGTGCCGAGCTGACGCCGGGCCACCGCCGCGCCGGCGTCGCGACCTGACCTGCGCGGCCGCCTCAGGCCGGACGCCAGCGTTGCGCGTAGGTGCCGGTGGCCAGCGCGTCGGCCAGGCTCGGGCCGCGCGGCGCCCAGCCGAGCTCCGCGCGCGCGCGCCGTCCCCGCACCCGGCTGTTGGACCCGAGCGCGACCGGCGTGCGCGGCCCCCAGTACGCCGTCGCGACATCGAGGGGCCACGGCTGCGGCGGGGTGTCGAGGCCCAGCATGCGGCCGATGCGCTCGACCGTGTCGACCATCGCCGCCTCGCCGTGCTCCGCGTAGAACAGGCTGCCGGCGCGCGCGTGGTCGAGGGCCAGTGCGTAGAGGTCCGCAGTGTCGTCGATGTGCACGTGCGACCAGACGTTGAGACCGGCACCGACGTGCCGCGGCACGCCACTGTCGCGCGCCTGCGCGATCAGCACCGGCACCTGGAAGCTGTCGCGGTGCAGGCCCGGGCTGTCGCCGTAGATCAGGCTCGGGCGGATGACGATGCTGCGCACGCCGCGTGCCGCCTCGGCCAGCACCGCGCGGTCGATGCCGTCGCGCACCTGCATCGACGCGTGCACGTCCGGCACGCTGTTCTCGTCGTGGATACGTGGGTTGCAGTACGCACCGGCGGCATGGTCGGCGACGATCCCCGATCCGCTTGTGTGCACGTACGCCTTGCCGCTGCCCGCGAGTGCGTCGAGCAGCGCACGCGCTGCGGTCGGATGGTTCGCCTCGGCCGTGTGGACGACGGCGTCGGCGGCACGTGCGCAGTCGGCGAGCAGATCGGTCGCGTCGAGATCACCGACGACGGGATCGATCCCGAGCGCGGCCAGCGCCGCGACCGTGTCGGCCCGCCGCGTGAGACCGCTGACCCGATGACCGTCGCGCAGCAGACGGACCGCGACGGCGCCGCCGATGTAGCCGGCCGCGCCGGTGAGGAAGACGTGCACGCGGGCTCCGCGGAGGTGGACCGTGCCGACGCCGATCAGGCGGCGGACAGAGTGCCCAGGATGGTGCGGTAGGCCGCCAGGCGACGGGGCGCGATCGCACCGTCGGCGGCGGCGGCGTCGATGGCGCAGCCGGGCTCGCCGGCGTGGCGACAGTTGGCGAAACGGCAGCGGCCGATGAACGGCCGGAACTCGACGAAGGCGTGGTCGAGATCGGTCTGCGACAGGTGCGCGAGGCCGAAGGCCTGCAGTCCGGGCGAGTCGATCAGACGCGTGCGGTCGTCCAGGGCATAGAGCCGCGCGTGCGTGGTCGTGTGGCGGCCCGACACGAGCCATTCGGACACTTCGCCGACCGCGGCGCAGGCGTCGGGCACGAGCGCGTTGACGATGGTCGTCTTGCCCATGCCGGATTGCCCGACCAGGACACTGGTGTGGCCGTCGAGCCGTGCGCGCAGCGCTTCGACCGACTGCGCGGCGCTCATCGGCAGCAGCGGATAGCCCAGCCGTGTGTAGTCGGCGAGGTCCGCGATGACCTGTGGCGCCTGCGGCAGGTCGACCTTGTTCAGCACGATGGTCGCGGCGATGCGTGCGTGCTCGGCGGCGACGAGGCAGCGGTTCAGCAGTTCCTCGTACCAGGCGGGCCACACCGCGAGCACGACGACGATCTGGGTGACATTGGCCGCGATCAGCTTCTGGCGGAAGGCATCGGATCGCCACAGCAGCGACGAACGCGGATCGGCCGCCTCGATCACGCCCTGGCCGGGGCCGGTACGCGCGAGCGCGACGCGGTCACCGCAGGCGATGTCGCTGCGTTTGCCGCGGGGCAGGCACTGCAGCCGCTCGCCGGCGTCGAGGGCGACCTCGTAGCTGCGGCCGAATGCGGCGACGACGGTCCCGTGCAGCAGCGGAGGCTTCATGGGAGCGCTGCGGCCCGCGCCGCGAAGTTCGGTGACAAGTCGTGGGGCGCGCGGATCGCGCCGGGATGGCCGCGGACCGCGCGGCACCGATCGTCCGGACGGACGTCCCCGACCACCTCGCGAGCGAGGCAGTCGGGGCCGGGCCGTGTCCCTGCAAGTGGGTCAGGGCGCTGGACAGCCGCCTCTCGGTATTGGTGCACTGCAACTGCTGCCGGCATCCGTCTCGCCTCTGTCGGGTCCGATCGGGGGTGCCGCGGTCTCCTTCCTCGCTACTGGCGCGGCCCGCTTCGGGCGGCGGGTGCGCCGTGCTCCTCTCCCTGCGAGATTCGTCGGTCGGTGCGTGCGCCTCAGTGCACCAGACCGTGATGTAGACAGTACTTGACCAGTTCCGCGTTGCTCGCGGCGCCGAACTTCTCGAGGACCCGCGCCCGGTACGTGCTGACCGTCTTCACGCTCAGCCCCAGTTCGTTCGCGATGTCCGTGATTCCCCTACCGCCGGCGAGCATACACAGCACGCGGAACTCGCGGGCCGACAATCGTGCATGCGGCGGCGCATCCGGCGGGGTCGCGCCGCGGCGCCCGCCGATCGCGGCCGGTGCGACGCCTACGCTGTCCTCGCCGGCAAGCACGGCCGCCACGGCCTCGGTGAGTTTCTCGGGCGCGCTGTCCTTGGTGATGTAGCCCGCGGCACCGAGCTTGACCGCCTGCATCGCGAGATGGCGGTCGTCGTGCATCGACACCACGAGCACCCGCAGGTCCGGTCGAGCGCCCAGCACCCGCGCGAGGGCCTCGAGGCCCTGCACGCCGGGCATCGTCAGGTCCAGCAGCACGAGGTCCCACGGGGTCGTCGCCGCGTCGCCGGCGAAGGTGGGCACGTTGTCGGACTCGTCCATCCGCACTTCCGGGTACTCCTCCTGCAGCAGCTGGCGCAGCCCGCGGCGCACCAGCGGGTGATCGTCGATCAGCAGGAAGCGGCGCGGCCGCACGATCGCCGCATGGCGCGCCGGTGCAGCGCCCGCGGCGGGGGCGGCGGGTCCCCGTCGCGATCGGTCCAGCGGCGAGATCTCGCTCAGCAGCGGCATTTCGCCCAGCAGCTGTGCCCCGATCGAAGCAGCCTGATGCATGTGGTGTTCCCCTCGAATGGTTGTCGTGTGTCCGTGCCGGTCGCGTCGAGGCAAGGACGGACGCGGAGCGTGCCGGGTCGGCGCGCCGGTGGCCATCGGACCGGCGCGCTGTGCGCTGTAGGAGGTTGCCGCGTCCGGCGGGCGCGCCGCGCCGACCTCGGCGAAACGCATTGCCGCCGAACCTCACGACCTTTAACCTTCTCCCGCCGCGGATGGGGGAGCAGGGCCGCGACGCATCCGAGACCGATGACAGGACCGCCGCACGACGCGTCAACGCGCGGCGCGCGGTCCCGGCGATCCGTGCCATGGCGGCCGGACCGCTGCACAAGGGGAGCGCCACGCCATGCGACTGCTCGACCGCCTCGGCCGGAGGCGCGCTGCGCGCGCGTCCTCACCGCCTCTCGCCACGCCTCCCTTCCGCCGCAAGCCGCTGTTCGAGACTCTCGAGCCGCGCGTGCTGCTGTCGGCAGATCTCGCGCCCGGGGTCGAGGCGCGATTCGTCGACGGTCTCACCAAGCTGCAGCAGTGGACCGAGACGCTCGGCACGCTGGGTGAACTCGACGAGGCCCTGCCGATCGTCAACCTGAAGCTCGGGGAGGCCGTGGACCTCGGCGGGCTGTTCCAGTCCGATCTGGTGAATCCCGCGCTCGGGTACCTGAACCAGGGCGGGACGCAGACCAGCGACGGACTCGCGAACGCGCTGCGCAACGTGCTCGGCCCCGCGAACGTGACGGTCACCGCGACCGACGAGCGCATCAGCTTCAGCGTGGTGCTCGAGGACTCGAAGACCATCGCCGATCAGCCGATCCGATGGACCGGCAGCGACGCGAGCCTCGGCCTGACCGGCACCGGCGGCGCCTCGCTCGACGTGCAGATCGACGCCGACCTGCGCTTCACGTTCGGCGTGCTGCTCGGCGACGCGCTGTCGCCGGACGAGGCGTTCTTCGTCGATCCCGGCGAACTGCGGGTCGACGCGCGTATCGGCACCGGCACGCCGGTCGACTTCACCGCGGCGCTGGGCTTCCTCGACATCCAGGTGACGGGCGGGGTGCTCGATGTCCAGACACAGTTCCGCCTGTCGATCGGCAACCCGGACGCCGACCCCGAAGGTCTGGTCTCGATCGCGGAGATCCTCGGCACGACGCAGTCGGCACTGGTCGACGTGACCGCCACCGTCGCGGGCGGGCGGATCGACCTGCCGTTCTCGGTGTCCGGAGTGCAGGGCCTCGAAGCGCTCACCGGCAGCCTCGCGCGCATCGGCATCGGCACGCAGGGCATCGACGACTTCGCGACGTTCTTCACCACCGGCCCGAAGGTGACGCTCGTGGTCGGCAGCGGCAACGCGGCGCAGCAGAGCCTGGCACGCGACCTGATCGACGCGGTGAACGCGATCGGGCGTGCGCAGTCGGGCGAGATGCTCGAAGTGCTCGGGCGCATCACCAGCTGGCTCGACGCGCTGCGCACCTCGACGCTGTTCAACGCCAACATGCCGCTCGCGGACCAGACGACCTTCAGCGAGGTGCTGCAGTTCGCCCAAGGCTTCGCGGACGGCGTGATCGCACCGCTCACCGACGCGAACGGTCGCGCCACCTTCACCGGTGTCCAGTCGCTCGCGTCGCAGCTCGCGACGGCGCTCGGCGTGCCCGCGGACGCGATCAACGCCCGCTACGACCGCGTCACCGAGCAGCTCACGTTCTTCCTGCGGCTCAACCGCACGTTCGCGTCGATGGACGACGCGCTGCGCTTCGACCTGAACCTCGCGCCGCTCGGCAGCATCGTCACGTCGAGCCAGCTCGCGATCGACGCCGACGGCTCGGTGCAGTTCACGCTCGGGCTCGATCTGTCGCCGTACGTGTCGCGCATCGAAGGCGCGCTCGCGGTCGCGCCGAACGTCGCGTTCGTCGGGGATGCGGTGTTCATGATCCGCGCGAACGACAAGGACGAGCGCGAGGTGCGTGTCTCCGGCACGCCGGTCGCCGGCTTGTCGTTCATCGGTCGGGTCAACCAGGCGCTTCAGGCGGTCGGGCTGCAGAACTCCACGTTGCAACCCGGCGACGTCGTCACGCAGCTGGTCGGCGGCAAGCTGCGCTTCAGCGTGGAGGGTGGCTTCACCGGCTCGAAGCTCCAGGTGCGCGTGCCGGACAGCGCCACGAATCCGGCCGCGACCGTGCTGGGCTTCGCGTCGAACAAGGTCAGCCTCGACACCCTCGCCAATCACGCGTTCGTGCGCGACGTGCGCGTGACCGGCCACGTGAGCGCCGAAGCGTCGGACGTCGACGCGACCGCGCAGATCGGCTTCTTCGGCGTCGGCATCACCGACGGCACCGTCGCGTTCGACGCGACGATCGACGTGCTCGTGCGCAAGAGCAATTCGGCCACGCAGCCGATCAAGTTCTCGGAGCTGTTCGATGCGGTCAGCAGTCCGTCGACGTGGACCACGGTCACGCGCACCGGGACGTTCGAGGCGAATCTCACGATCGCCGTGACCGGTGGCCTGCTGGCGCTTCCGGGCACGCCGCGCATCCAGGCCGCGATGACCAACCTGTTCCAGGCGAACACGCTGCAGGTCACGACGCCCGACCTCGCGCCACTGCTCGCGTATCGCGAGTTCGCGCTCGACGACGTGCTGGTGGCGCTGGGCCAGCTCGGCACCTACTTCGGCCAGATCGACAACTTCTCGTTCCTGAACCAGAAGCTGCCGCTGCTGAATCGCAGCGTGTCGGACCTCGTCAGCGTGGCCGGCAAGTTCGGCGACGCGCGCAGCGCCTTGCAAAGCGCCGGCGCGCAGACGATCCAGCAACTCGAGCGGCGCCTCGAGCAGGCGTTCGGCATCGCGGCCAACGCGCTGACGATGCAGCTGACCGGCACCGACATCGCGTTCTCGCTGGACCTGTCCGTGGCGCTGCCGCCGGCGCAGCAGCAGATCGCGCTCGATCTCGATCTCGGCACGCTGGCCGGCTTCACGAACACCGATGGCAACAACCTCGCCGGCGTCGCGCACCTGATCGACGTCGGCGGCGACGCCAGGCTGGACGTGCAGGCCGCCGCGGTGCTGAACCTCGACTTCGGCTTCGACCTCTCCAACCCTGCCGCGCCGCGGGCGTACATCCGCGACGACTCCGACCTCGCGCTGACGGCGCGCGTGTCGGGCAGCGATCTCGACTTCTCCGCCGCCATCGGTCCTATCGGGATCTTCGTGCGCGACGGGTCGGTGCGACTGGACAACGGTGCCGGCATCCCGGCCGCGTTCACCGTCGGCTTCAACCCGGTCGCCGGCGACAAGCTCTACTCGAACCAGTGGGGCACCGGTGCGATCACGACCACGCTGGTCGGGTCGGCGTCGGCCACGTTGCCGGTGTACTTCCCGACCGCGGCCAATCCCGTCGGCGGCGCCGGCAACAACAACATCCAGCTGACGATCGGCAACCTCGCGAACCTCGCGGGGACCACGACGCTCACGGCCCCGAACCTCGCGGCCGAGATCGGCAGCATCGACCTGTTCAACGACCTGGGCAGCCTGCTCGGCGGGATCGACATGATCCTCGCGACGATCCAGGACGCGATCGACGGCGAGGTCTTCGGCGTGTCGTTGCCGTTCGTCGGCAACAGCCTCGCCGGCAGCGTGCAGTTCATCCAGGACCTGCGGACCGACATCATCCAGCGGCTCCACGACGCCTTCTCCGCAGGGCAGAAGTCGCAGTCGGCGGTGAAGGCCGCGCTGTTCGCCGCGCTGGGCAGCGGCGGCGCGAACCTCCTTCTGGACAGCGACGACGCGGGTAGCGGCGTGACCGCCGACGACATCCGCGTCACCACGGTCGACAGCAACAGCGACGGCAAGGTCGACGACGTGCGCTTCGACCTGAAGCTCGGCAAGGCGCTGACGGTCGCGACGTCGGTCGGCTTCGACCTCGGGCTGCCGGGTCTCGGGCTGTCGATCTCGGACGCGAGCAGCGTCGACCTGAGGCTGGGCTTCACCTTCGACCTCGGCATCGGCGTGAGCCGCACGCACGGCGTGTATCTCGACACGTCGAAGACGAAGGAAGTGAGCGCGACGCTCGAAGCGACGCTCGGCGACTTCGCGCTCGGCGGCACGCTGGGCTTCATGCGCGCGAAGGCCTCCGACGAGACCGCGGGCGATGGCGACAACCAGGATCCGAGCCGGCTGTTCGGCGAGTTCGCGATCGACCTGCGCGATCCGGCCGGTGGCGACAACCGGCTCACGTACAACGAGCTCGCGAGCGGCAGCTACAGCTTCGGCTCGATCGTCGACGGCGACTTCGTCGGCGGCGCGAACATCAACCTCGATCTCGTGCTCGGCGTGCCCGGTGATTTCTCGATCACCGACCCGAACG
>JALORJ010000237.1 GCA_025459035.1 Burkholderiales bacterium | reverse complement strand
CCAGCGTCAACGCGCTGCGGCTGCGCGATCTGCGCACCGAGGTGCTGGCCGGCAATATCGCCAACGCCGACACGCCATGGTTCAAGGCACGTGACTTCGACTTCCGCAGCGCGCTGACGCAGGCGAAGCACGGCGCCGGCATCGCGATGGCACGGACCGCGGCGCGCCACCTCGACGGCAAGGCCGACGGGGCCGCCGCGCTGGGCGTGAAGCTGCTCTACCGCGTGCCGTCGCAGCCGTCGATCGACGGCAACACGGTCGAGCTCGACAGCGAGGTCGCGCGGTTCTCCGAGAACGCGCTGCGCCAGCAGGCGTCGTTCACGTTCCTGAACAGCCGCCTGCGGGGTCTGCAGCAGGCGCTGGCACCGGCGCAGTGACGCGAGGCACACCGCCATGGGCCTGAACACCGTCTTCCACGTCGCGTCGAGCGCGCTCACCGCGCAGTCGCAGCGCCTCAACGTCGTCGCCTCGAACCTCGCCAACGCCGACAGCGCGATCAGCGCCGACGGCACGCCGTACCAGGCGAAGCAGGTCGTCTTCCGTGCGGTGCCCGTCGCGCGCAACCCCGCAGCACAGGCCGTCGCGGTCACCGCCATCGTCGACGACCCGACGCCGCCGCGCGTCGCGTACGACCCGAAGCATCCGCTCGCGGACGCGCAGGGCTACGTGACGTACCCGAACGTGAACGTCGTCGAGGAGATGACCAACATGATCTCGGCGTCGCGTGCGTACCAGATCAACACCGATGTCATGAACACCGCGAAGAACCTGATGCTGCGCACCCTCACCCTCGGACAGTGACGCCATGACCACCGTGAACAGCAACGTCCTCTCGAACCTCGTCGGCACCACGTCGAAGACCACCGCCGACGCGGCGGCGGCCAGGGAGGCGGAGGCGCGCAAGACCGTCGACGATGCCGAGGACCGCTTCCTGAAGCTGCTGATCTCGCAGATGCAGAACCAGGATCCGCTCAACCCGCTCGACAACGCGCAGGTCACGAGCCAGCTCGCGCAGATCAGCACGGTCAAGGGCATCGAGCAGCTCAACGACACGATCAAGGACATGAGCGCCAGCCTGATCGGCGCGCAGTCGCTGCAGGCCGCGTCGCTGCTGGGGCGTGGCGTGCTGACCGAGTCCCGCGTCCTCGAACTCGCGAACGGGCGCGCCGTCGGTGGCGTCGCGCTCGGCGGTCCGGCCGCGAACGTGGTCGTGAGCGTGCTCGGCGCGGGCGGACAGGTGCTCGACACGCTCGATCTCGGCGCGCAGCCGCAGGGCACGGTGAACTTCGAGTGGGACGGCAAGACCGCCGACGGCACCGCGCTGGCCGACGGCAACTACAGCTTCAAGGTCGACGCGGTCTCGGTCGGTGGCAACCGCGTGTCGACCACGCCGTTGTCCGTGTCGCAGGTGCTGAGCGTGTCGCTCGAGAACGGCGTCACCGTGAACACCGCAGGCGGCCCGGTCGCGCTGTCGAAGGTGCGCCAGATCTTCTGAGTCCGTCTTTCCCAGAACACCGCATCGTCATCTTCCGCAGGAGAGCAGCATGGGTTTCCAGCAGGGTCTGTCCGGTCTCAACGTGTCGGCGCGCAACCTCGACGTCATCGGCAACAACGTCGCCAACGCGCAGACCGTCGGCTTCAAGCAGTCGGTCGCGCAGTTCGCCGACGTGTTCGCGGCGGCGCTCGGCGGCGGTGGCGCGACGCAGATCGGCATCGGCGCGCGCGTGATGGACGTCGCGCAGACGTTCAACCAGGGCAATGTCACGCCGACCAACAACCCGCTGGACATCGCGGTCACCGGCCAGGGCTTCTTCCGCCTGTCGGACAACGGCTCGATCGTCTACTCGCGCAACGGCCAGTTCCGGCTCGATCGCGAGGGTTTCCTCGTGAACACGCTCGGGCAGAACGTCACCGGATACGGTGTGGACACGCTGGGCAACGTCGTCCAGGGCCAGCCCGACAACATCCGCTTCGACACCGCCGACATCCCGCCGCGCGCGACCACGCGCTTCGAAGCGGGGCTCAACCTCGACTCGCGCAACTCGCCGCCGGCCGTGGCGCCGTTCAGCCCGACCAACACGCGCACCTACAACTTCAGCACGTCGGGCACGACGTTCGACACGCTCGGCAACCCGCACACGCTGACGCTGTTCTTCGTCAAGACCGCGACGCCGAACCAGTGGCAGATGCATGGCACGGTGGACGGCGGACCCGTCGGTGACGCCGACGTCGGCGCCGGTGCCGGCAACCCCGTGACGCTGAACTTCGACACGGCCGGGACGCTGACGACCGGCATGCCGCTCGCGGCCAACCTCACGGTGTCGAGCGGCGCCGTGTCGCCCGTCGCGTTCTCGCTCGATCTCACGTCGGTCACGCAGTTCGGCGCGGCCGCGAGCGTCAACGCGCTGTCGCAGGACGGCTTCACGTCCGGGCGCCTGTCCGGCTACAACGTCGCCGGTGACGGCACGATCGTCGGGCGCTACTCGAACGGTCAGAGCCGCAACCTGGGCCAGATCGTCCTGACCAACTTCGTCAATCCGCAGGGCCTCGCGCCACTGGGCGACAACCTGTGGGAGCAGACGGCCGACTCGGGTCTGCCGCTCACGGGCACGCCGGACTCGGGTTCGCTCGGACAACTGCAGTCGGGCGCGGTCGAGGACTCGAACGTCGACCTGACGCAGGAACTGGTCAACATGATCATCGCGCAGCGCGTCTACCAGGCGAACGCGCAGACGATCAAGACGCAGGACGCCATCCTGCAGACGCTGGTCAACATCCGCTGATCGACCCGGCTCCGACTGACGCGACGCACGGCGACCGACGATGGACCGGCTGATCTGGACCGCGATGAACGGCGCGAAGGCGATGCTCGATCGCCAGAGCGAGGTCGCGCACAACCTCGCGAACGCGTCGACCGCGGGCTACCGCGGCGAGACCACCGCGTATCGCGCGCTGCCGGTCGTCGACGGCCCCGGCGCGCGCACCCGCGTGATGACGGTCGAGACCACGACAGGCACCGACTTCTCGCTCGCACCGCTGCGCGAGACCGGGCGCGTGTTCGACGTCGCACTCGACGGCAAGGGCTTCTTCGCAGTGCGCGGCGCCGACGGTCGCGAGGCCTACACGCGCGACGGTCATCTCGATCTCGACAACACCGGCCGCCTTGTCACGCGCGGCGGACTGGCGGTGCTGGGCGAGAACGGTCAGCCGATCACGATTCCGCCGGAAGCGACGATCGACATCGGCCGCGACGGCACGGTGAGCGCGATCCCGCTGGTCGGCATCCCGAACGTCGCGCAGATCGTCGGCCGGCTGAAGCTCGTGAACCCGCCGGAGAAGCAGATCGACCGAGGCGCGGACGGCCTGTTCCGGCAGAAGTCGGGGCTGCCCGCGCCGGCCGACGCGTCGGTGCGCGTCGCCAACGGGATGCTCGAGGGCAGCAACGTCAATGCCGTCGAGGCCATCACCCAGATGATCTCGCTGTCGCGCCAGTTCGACATGCAGATCCGACTGCTGCAGAGCGCCGATCAGAACGCGCGCGGGCTGTCGCAGCTGCTGAACCTTTCCGCCTGATCGCAGACCTCGCAGGGACACCATGCTCCGTTCGCTCTGGACCGCCAAGACCGGCCTCGAAGCCCAGCAGTTCAACGTCGACGTGATCGCGAACAACCTCGCGAACGTCAGCACCAACGGCTTCAAGCGCCAGCGCCCGGTGTTCGAGGATCTGCTCTACCAGATCTTCCGTCAGCCCGGCGCGCAGTCGTCGCAGCTCAACCAGATCCCGTCGGGCCTGCAGCTCGGCAGCGGCGTGCGCCCGATCGCGACGTCGCGCGTGTTCATCCAGGGCAACCTGCTCAACACCGGCAACC
Source organism: Burkholderiales bacterium (assembly GCA_025459035.1). Lineage (GTDB taxonomy): Bacteria > Pseudomonadota > Gammaproteobacteria > Burkholderiales. The sequence goes on along the minus strand of JALORJ010000237.1, from coordinate 728 downwards.
AGCTCGATCTCGGCATCAACGGCCAGGGCTTCTTCCAGGTGCTGATGCCCGACGCGACCATCGTCTACACGCGCGACGGCGCCTTCCAGCTCGACAACCAGGGCAACCTCGTCACGTCGACCGGCTACCTCGTGCAGCCCGGCATCACCGTGCCGCCGAACACGATCAGCGTGACGGTCGGCAACGACGGCACCGTGAGCGCGCTGGTCGCCGGCAGCCAGAACCCGACGCAGATCGGCGCCCTGCAGCTCGCGAACTTCGTCAATCCGGGCGGCCTGCAGAGCCGTGGCGAGAACTTCTTCATGGAGACCGCGTCGTCGGGTGCGCCGCTGCCCAACCAGCCCGGCACCAACGGCCTGGGCACGATCAACCAGGGCTTCGTCGAGACGTCGAACGTCAGCGTCGCCGAAGAGCTCGTCAACCTGATCACCGCGCAGCGTGCGTTCGAGATCAACTCGCGCTCGATCCAGTCGAGCGACCAGATGCTGCAGCGGCTCACGCAGCTGTGACGCGCGCCATGACGATCACTGCACGCTTCGCCCTTGCCGCCGCAGCGCTGCTCGCAACCGGCTGTGCGCTCACGCCGCAGCCGACGCAGGTCCATCAGCCGATGACGACGCGCCCGGCACCGGCCGCGATCGTCGATCAGTCCAACGGCGCGATCTTCCAGACCGGCACCGCGAAGCTCGCGCTGTTCGAGGACCGCCGCGCGCGTGCCGTCGGCGACA
>JALORJ010000236.1 GCA_025459035.1 Burkholderiales bacterium | reverse complement strand
CGATACGTGCCTGCCGTGCATCATCCTGGACGACCGCGCGCACCAGCACGTTGGTGTCGACCGCGACCTTCACTCCTTGCCGGCCCAGCCGCTGGCTGCGGCTTCACCCATCTCCTCGATCGTGGCGACTTTCGAGGTCTTGCCGGCAAGAAACCCGATGAACGTATCGATCGATCCGGTCGGGCGTGCCGCCTTCAGCACGCCCCGCCCGTCGGGCAGAAGTTCAAGCTCGATCTTCTCGCCCGGCTTGATGCCCAGGTGTTGAAGCACCTCCTTCCGGAAGGTCACCTGCCCCCGCGCTGTCACGGTCAAGGTCGCCATGGCTGCCTCTCTCGAATCTCGCCGCATCGAGAGTAATGCACAAACGCCTTACCCGACACATTGCTGTGCTGCGAGGGGCAGCGGTGTGTCGCTCGCCACCGCACGCGGCCACCGCGACCGCCTCCCCCGCACCACCCCCACCAACCCCAGCACCCCCACCCCCATCAACACCCACGTCCCCGGCTCCGGCACCGCATCGACGCGGTACTCCACCGCGTACAGCGAACGGCTTGCATGCAGGCGGGCGTCGTTGCCGCGGCTGAAGGCGACCGCGAACGCGTACAGGCGGCCCGGCTCGAGCGCGCCGCCGGAGTCGAGCACCGCCGGCGTGGTCCACGTGCCCGACGCCGGGTCGACCGGCGTGCCGAAGCCGAAATGCACGATGTCGAAGGTGTCCGGCGACAGCTTCTCGAAGATGAAGACGTCGGCCCAGTCGACGTCGAACGTCGGCGCGTCCCAGGTCACGGTCGGTCGCGATCCGGGGCCGGTCACGCGGACGTTCTCGGCGAGCGGCACCGGGTCGGGTGTGCCGACCACGCCGGTGGTGACGGTGGTCGTGTCGGTGCCATTCGTGAACGTGAACTCCCACGCCCCGGACAAGCCGGGCGACCACGGGACGATGGTCTCGAACACCCCCGGGCTGGCGCCGCTGTACGGCTGGTACGGCAGCACGCCGCTCACGTCGGTACCGAGCAGCGTGTCGGTCTGGCGGTAGGTCGCCGTCGTGCCGCCCGGGCCATCCGGCGACACGGCGAACGCACCGAACACGATGATGTCGCGCGCCGGCCCGGGCACCAGGCCGTAGCTGTTGTCGCGGAAGTTGTAGAGGCCGGTGGCCGAGATCGGCGCAGCGAGCGCAGGGCCGGCGGCGGCTGCGAGCGTCGCGATCGCGAAGGCGAGCGCGATGCCGCGACGGATCGGGCGGTGGCAAGGCATGGCGGAGGTCTCCGGGGCGCACGCGCCGGATCGGCGCCCCGCGAATGTCCCTCCGCATCGCGAGCGGCGCACGTGCAGATGCACGCACTGCGCCGCCGCGGCCCCGAAATCAGCGGTCGGGAATGACCGCGATCGCCTCGATCTCCACCAGCAGGTCCGCGAACACGAGCGACGTCACGCCGACCATCGTGCTCGCCGGGCGCGGCGGGCCGGGCAGGATCTCGGCGCGGATCTTCGAGATCGCGCGCCACTTCGTCTCGTCGAGGTCCTTCACGAAGATCGTGTACTTGAGCACGTCGTCGAAGCTCGCACCGGCCGCGGCCAGCGCGGCGCGCAGGTTGGCGTAGACCATGCGCGTCTGGCCTTCGAGATCGCCGGGCAGCTGCGGCTTGCCCTTGTCGTCCCACGCGACCTGGCCGCTGACGAACACGACGCGCCCGCCCTGGGCGACGGTGACCTGCGAGAACGACGGCGACGTGAGCAGGCCCGGCGTGGCGGGATGCTCGACGCCGGATTCGGCGCCGGCAGTGCCGGGCGCGACGACGCACAGCACGGCCGCAAAGGGCGCGGCGACGAACACTTTTCGGAAGGGCATCGCGAACGCCTCGTGAGGAATGCGAAAGCCCGGACGCTACCGCGACCCGTTGTCGCCGCGATGCCTGCTCACGGCAGCGCCAGTTCGACGCGTGCCGGATCGGCCGGTGTCATCCACGGCACCACGCCCAGCCGCGGCGCGGGCAGCCACGCGTCGAGGGTCGCGAGGTTCTCGTCGAAGGCATCCATGCGCGGGTCGATGCGGTTGGCGACCCAGCCGGCCAGCACCAGCCCGCGCGCGCGGATCGCTTCGGCCGTCAGCAGTGCGTGGTTGATGCAGCCCAGCCGCATGCCGACCGTCAGCACGACCGGCAGCCCGAGTGCCACGGCGAGGTCGGCGAAGACGTGCCGCGCGTCGAGCGGCACCAGCAGACCGCCTGCCCCTTCGACGACGACGACATCGGCGCGGGTCGCGAGCCGCGCGTGCGCCGCGACCAGCGCCGGGATCGACAGCGTCACGCCGTGCCGCGCGGCGGCGACATGCGGCGCGATCCATTCGTCGAACAGGATCGGATTGCAGTCGGCCGGATCGACGTCGAGTTCCGGCGACGACGCCGCGCGCAGCGTGTCGACATCGTCGTTGTGGCGCACACCGTCGGCGCCGACGTGACAGCCGGCCGCGATCGGCTTCATGCCGACGGCGCGCCGCCCGCTGCGTCGGAACGCATGCAGCAGCGCGGCCGAGACGAGCGTCTTGCCGATCTCGGTGTCGGTGCCGGTGACGAACACGCCGCGCATCACGTGCTCGCGAAGCAGCGGTCGAGCGCGTGGCGCGCGGCGACGACCATCAGCGTGAACTCGGCGTCGTCGATCACGTACGGCGGCATGAAGTACACGGTGCGCCCGAGCGGCACCAGCAGCACGCCGGCGTCGCGCGCCGCCTGAGCGAACGTGCGGCCGAACCCGCGCGGGGCGGCGGGCACGTCGAACGCCCAGATCATTCCGGTGCGGCGCCAGTGCGCGACGCGCGGGTCGGCGGCGAGCGGCGCGGCGATCGCGTCGAAGCGCGCGGCCTTCGCGGCGTTGGTCGTCAGCACGGCGTCGTGCGCGAAGCGGTCGAGCACCGCGAGCGCTGCGGCGCACGCGAGCGGGTTGCCGGTGTACGAGTGCGAGTGCAGGAAGCCGCGTGCCGCGCCGTCGCCGAGGAAAGCGTCGTGGATCGCGTCGGTCGACAGCACCACCGACAACGGCAGGAAGCCGCCGGTGATGCCCTTCGACAGGCACAGGAAGTCGGGGCGGATCCCGGCCTGCTCGTGCGCGAACAGCGTGCCGGTGCGGCCGAACCCGACGGCGATCTCGTCGCAGATCAGGTGCACGTCGTGCGCGGTGCACAGCGCCCGCGCCAGCGCGAGAAAGCGCGGATGGTGCATCGCCATGCCGCCGGCGCACTGCACCAGCGGTTCGACGATCAGCGCCGCGGTCGTGTCGGCGTGCGCCGCGAGGTGCTGCTCCAGCGCTGCGGCCGCACGGATCGCGACGGTCTCGGCGGTCTCGCCCGGCTGCGCGCCGCGGGCGTCGGGCGACGGCAGCACGGCGGCCGGATGCAGCAGCGGCTCGTACGCCGCGCGAAACAGCGGCACGTCGGTCACGCCCAGCGCACCGGCGGTCTCGCCGTGGTAGCCCCCGGCCAGCGCGACGAACCGGTGCTTGCCCGCCCGCCCGGCGTTGCGCCAGAAGTGCGCGCTCATCTTCATCGCGATCTCGGTCGCCGACGCGCCGTCGGACGCGTCGAACGCGTGCCCGAGCGCGCCACCGGTGGCGGCCGACAGCCGCTCCGACAGCACGACCACCGGCTCGTGCGTGCAGCCCGCCAGGATCACGTGCTCGAGGCGGTCGAGCTGCGCGCGGATCGCCGCCGCGATGCCCGCGTCGCGATGACCGAACAGGTTCACCCACCACGAGCTGACGGCATCGAGGTAGCGCCGGCCGTCGGCGTCGAACAGCCACGGCCCGTCGCCGCGGACGATCGGCAGCGGCAGCGCCGCGTCGAGCGTCTTCATCTGCGTCGCCGGGTGCCACACGGCCCGGCGACTGCGCGCGATCAGGTCGGTGTTGGCGCTCACGCGGCGGCCCGCGCACACGGCAGCACGGCCGCCAGCGCATCGACCAGGCGGTCGACCTGCGCGTCGGTGTGCGCGGCGGTCAGCGACACGCGCAGCCGCGCCGTGCCCGCCGGAACCGTCGGCGGCCGGATCGCCGGCACCCACAGGCCGCGGTCCCACAGCGCACGCATCGTCGCCATCGCGACCGCGTTGTCGCCCAGCACGAGCGCATGCACCGCGGAGGCCGAAGGCAACCAGTGCCCGACACGGCTGGCGCCCGTGCGCGCCAGGCCGTCCCGCAGCCGCGCACCCAGCGCGACCACGCGGGCGCGGCGGTCGGGCTCGTCGCGCATCAGCTGCAGGCTCGCGCGCACCGCCGCCGCGAGCATCGGCGGTGTCGCCGTCGCGAACACGTAGCTGCGCGCGCGCTGCGCCAGCCAGCGGATGGCGGCATCGGGGCCGGCGACGAAGGCGCCGTGCACACCGGCCGCCTTGCCGAGCGTGCCCATCTGCAGCACGCGCGGGCTGTCGATGCCGAAGTACGCGAGCGTGCCCGCGCCGTCGGGCCCCAGCACACCGAAGCCGTGCGCGTCGTCGACGAGCACCAGCGCGTCGTGACGCTCGGCCGCGGCGACGATCTGCGGCAGTGGCGCGAGGTCGCCGTCCATGCTGAACACGCCGTCGGTCAGGATCAGCTTGCGCCGTGCCGGGCTGGCGG
>JALORJ010000235.1 GCA_025459035.1 Burkholderiales bacterium | reverse complement strand
TCGGTTCGGGCGTCATGGTCGAGCGGGGTCCCGGGAAGCGCGCGGCCGGTCGCGCGGACCGGGTTCTTATACTCCGCGAGGTGAACGTCGATCCGATCCTGCTGCTGCGCGAAGGCCGTCTGCACGACCCGCACGCGCTGCTCGGGCGACATGCGAGCCCCGACGGGGTCGTCGTGCGGCATCTCGATCCGCACGCGAAGTCGGTGACGCTGCGCACCGCGACCGGGGCGGGTGTCGCGCTGAAGCCGATGGCCGACGGCCTGTTCGAATGGCGCGGCAGCACCCTGCCGCCGCAGCCGCTGGTGTTCGACGTCGACCGCGGCGACCCCGCCGGACCGGTCCGCGTCACGAGCCCGTGGTCGTTCCCGCCGTCGATCCCCGACGCCGACCTGTACCTGTTCGGCGAAGGTCGTCTGCTCGAGGCCTGGCGCACGTTCGGCGCCGTCGTGCATCGCGCCGAGGTCGACGGCGTGGGCGTCGACGGCGTGCGCTTCGCGTGCTGGGCCCCGAACGCCGAGCGCGTGAGCGTGGTCGGCGACTTCGACCGCTGGGACGGTCGCGCGCATCCGATGACCTCGCGCGGGGCGAGCGGCGTCTGGGAGCTGTTCGTGCCGGGGCTCGACGCCGGTGCCCGCTACCGCTTCGAGATCCGCCACCGCGATTCCGGCACGGTGTTCACGCGCGGCGATCCGTTCGGTCAGGCCTTCGAGCTGCGTCCCGGCACCGCCGCGGTGGTCGCGCCGGCCGACACCTTCGCGTGGACGGACGCGCCCTGGCTCGCGCGCCGCGCCGCCACCGACTGGCTGCGTGCGCCGATGAACGTCTACGAGGTGCACGCCGGCAGCTGGAAGCGCCATCCGGACGGGCGCTTCTGGAACTGGCGCGAGCTGGCCGACGATCTGGTGCCGTACGCCGCGTCGATGGGCTTCACGCACATCGAGCTGCTGCCGGTGACCGAGCATCCGCTCGACGAGTCGTGGGGCTACCAGACGACCGGCTACTTCGCGCCGACGGCGCGCCACGGCAGCCCCGACGACCTGCGTCACTTCGTCGACCGCTGTCACGCCGCCGGGCTGGGCGTGATCCTCGACTGGGTGCCGGGGCACTTCCCGACCGACGCCGGCGCGCTCGCGCGCTTCGACGGCACCGCGCTGTTCGAGCACGAGGATCCGCGCCTCGGCATGCACCAGGACTGGGGCACGCACATCTTCAACTACGGCCGCAGCGAGGTGCGCGGGTTCCTGCTCGCCTCGGCGATGTACTGGCTGAAGGCGTTCCACTTCGACGGCCTGCGCGTCGATGCGGTGGCCTCGATGCTGTACCTCGACTACTCGCGCAAGGCCGGCGAATGGCTGCCGAACGTCCACGGCGGGCGCGAGAACCTCGAGGCGATCGCCTTCCTGCGCGAGCTGAACGTGGTCGTGCACCGCGAATGCCCCGGTGCGCTCACGCTGGCCGAGGAATCGACCGCGTGGCCGATGGTGTCGCGCCCGGCGTACCTGGGCGGGCTCGGCTTCTCGATGAAGTGGAACATGGGCTGGATGAACGACACCCTGTTCTATCTCCAGCGCGACCCGGTCCACCGCCGCTGGCATCACGACAAGCTCACCTTCGGCCAGATGTACGCGTACAGCGAGAACTTCATGCTGCCGCTGTCGCACGACGAGGTCGTGCACGGCAAGCGCTCGCTGATCGACAAGATGCCGGGTGACGCGTGGCAGCGCTTCGCCAACCTGCGCCTGCTCCTCGCGCTGCAGGCCTGCACCCCCGGGCGCAAGCTGCTGTTCATGGGCGGCGAGTTCGCGCAGGGGCGCGAATGGCGCGTCGGCGGCGAGCTCGACTGGGCGCTGCTGTCGGTCGACTGGCATCAGGGCGTGCAGACCTGCGTGCGCGACCTGAACCATCTGGTCCGCGACCACCCGGCGCTGCACACGCTCGACTTCGAGCCGGGCGGCTTCGCGTGGATCGACTGTCGCGACGCGGAGCATTCGGTGCTCGGTTTCCGCCGCATCGCCGCCGACGGTCGCGAGCTGGTCGCGGTGTTCAACTTCACGCCGGTCGTGCGCCACCGCTGGCGGGTGGGCGTGCCGCATGCCGGGCGCTGGCGCGAGCGCTTCAACAGCGACTCGCGCTTCTACGGCGGCTCCGACGTCGGCAACTGGCCCGGCCCGGACAGCCGCCCGGGGCCGTGGATGGACCAGCCGCACTCGATCGAGATCACGCTGCCGCCGCTTGCGGCGGTCGTGTTCGAGTGCGCGGGCTGAACGCTGGTGAAGCCGCCCGCTCCGCCCGCGCCGTTCGGCGTCGAGGACGCTCGCCGAGGAGTCCGCCGCGACTGCGCGTCGCGCCGTGATCGGCGCCGCCGGTCGATCCCGCTCGGGCACGCCGCATGGCTTCACCGGTCGTGACGCCGACCGGCATGCGGGTCCTGTTCGCGACCTCCGAGGCTGCGCCGCTGGTGAAGACCGGCGGACTGGCCGACGTCAGCAGTGCGCTGCCCGCCGCCCTCGCGCGGCTGGGGTCGGACGTGCGCGTGCTGCTGCCCGGCTACGGTCCGGTGCTGGCGTGGATCGAGGGGCGCGGCACGCCGCTGGCGACGCTGTCGCTGCCGCCGTTTCCCGATGCGCGACTGGTCGAGGCCCGCGGCCCCGACGGGCGGATGCTGTGGGTGCTCGACTGTCCGCCGCTGTTCGCGCGCGACGGCGGTCTCTACCAGCGCCGCGGCGGTGACGACTGGCCCGACAACGACGTGCGCTTCGGGCTGCTGTCGCGCGCGGCCGCGGTGCTGTCGCGCGCCGACAGCCCGGTCGCATGGCGCCCCGAGGTCCTGCACTGCAACGACTGGCAGACGGGGCTCGCGCCGGCGTGGCTTGCGCTCGAACCGCTGCCGCCGGGCGGACGCGCCGGCACGGTGATGACGATCCACAACCTGGCCTACCAGGGCGTGTTCGCGCCCGACAGCCTGCCGCGGCTGGGTCTGCCGTGGGACTGGTTCCGCCCCGACGGCGTCGAGTTCTGGGGCCAGCTGTCGTTCCTGAAGGCCGGGCTGCAGTTCGCCGATGCGCTGTCGACGGTCAGTCCGACGTACGCGCAGGAGATCCGGCAGGAGCCGCTCGGCTTCGGGCTGCAGGGGCTGCTCGCGTGGCGCGCACGCGATCTGGTCGGCATCCTCAACGGCATCGACGTCGACGTCTGGGATCCCGCGTCCGACCCGCTGATTCCACAGCGCTACGACGCGCGCACGCTGGCGCAGAAGGCCGAGAACCGCGCCGCGCTGCGCACGCGGCTCGGGCTCGACGTCGACGCGTCGGTGCCGCTCGCCGGCGTGGTGAGCCGCTTCGCGCACCAGAAGGGCCTCGACCTGCTGATCGGGTGCGCCGAGCGCGCGCTGGCGCTGCCGATGCAGCTGGCGGTGCTCGGCTCGGGCGATCCGATCCTCGAGACGGCGTTCCAGGATCTCGCGGCGCGCCATCCCGGGCGCGTCGGCCTGCTGACCGGCTTCGACGAGTCGCTGTCGCACCTGATCGAGGCCGGCGCCGACCTGTTCGTGATGCCGTCGCGCTACGAGCCGTGCGGACTCAACCAGATGTACAGCCAGCGCTACGGCACGCCTGTGGTCGCGCGCCGCACCGGCGGGCTGGCCGACAGCATCGTCGACGCGACCCCGGAACACCTCGCCGACGGCACCGCGACCGGCGTGCTGTTCGACGCCGCCACGCCCGACGCCCTGCTCGCGGCGCTGGCGCGCGCGGCGGCGCTGTTCGCCGACCGCCCGGCGTGGCGGCGCATGCAGCAGGCCGGCATGGCGCGCGACTTCAGCTGGGACGCCGCCGCGCGCGCCGTCGCGGCGTTGCACGCCCGGGTGGCCCGCACCGGTTGACGGGTGCAGAATCGATCGGATCGCGACGCGGCCCGCAGGGTCGCGCACGTCCCGCACACGAGGAGGAGCAGCAGATGATCGGCGACCGGATCGACGTGAACATCGGGGGCGGCCTCGGCGTGCCGCTGCCGAAGATGGTGGACATCCGCCAGAAGTTCGACGCGCCGAGCCTGCCGAGCGTCACGCAGGCCGTCGCCGAACAGTTCGCCCGCGCCGACGTGCGCGCGAAGATCCGTCCCGGCATGAGCGTCGCCGTGGGCTGCGGCAGCCGCGGCGTGGCCAACATCGCGGAGTGCGCGAAGGCCGTGGTCAACGAGGTCCGGGCGCTCGGTGGCGTGCCGTTCATCTTCCCGGCGATGGGCAGCCACGGCGGTTCGACGGCCGAAGGCCAGGCCGGCGTGCTCGAGACCTACGGCATCACCGAGGCGGCGATGGGCTGCCCCATCCGCTCGTCGATGGACACGGTGCAGATCGGCGTGAGCGACGGCATGCCGGTGCACGTCGACCGCCTGATGCACGAGGCCGACGGCTACATCCTGATCAACCGCATCAAGCCGCACGCCAACTTCCGCGCCCCGATCGAGTCCGGCATCGTGAAGATGGCGACCATCGGCTTCGGCAAGCTGCAGGGCGCCTCGACGCTGCACACGTACGGCATGGACAGCTTCGGCGAGCTGCTGCCGAAGACTGCGCGCTTCACGTTCGAGCGCACGCGCTTCCTGCTGGGGGTGGGC
>JALORJ010000234.1 GCA_025459035.1 Burkholderiales bacterium | reverse complement strand
GCGCTACGACTTCTGCGACGTGCTCGTGGTCGGTGCAGGACCGTCGGGCCTCGCGGCCGCGCTCGCGGCCGGCCGGGCCGGCGCGAAGGTCGTGCTGGTCGACGAGAACGCGCGCATCGGCGGCAGCCTGGTGTGGCAGCGTGGCGGTCGCGCCGATTCGCTCGAACGGCTGCGCGCGCTCGAGGCCCAGCTGCGTGCGCTGCCCAACGTGTCGATCCGCCCGGCCACGACCGCGGCGGGCTGGTACACCGATCACTGGGTCCCCCTGATCGACGCGACGCGGATGACCAAGCTGCGGGCCCGTGCCGTGGTCGTCGCCGGTGGTGCGTTCGAGCAGCCGGCGGTGTTCCGCAACAACGACCTGCCGGGCGTGATGCTCGCGTCGGCGGCGCAGCGGCTGATCTATCGCCACGCGGTGCGACCGATGCGCACGGCGGTCGTGCTGGCCGCGAACGCGGACGGCTATCGCGCCGCGCTCGATCTGCTCGCGCATGGCGTGACGGTCGCGGCGCTGGTCGACCTGCGCGCGGCGGGCGAGCCCGGCGCGCTCGGCGACGGCGTCAAGCGCGTCGGCATTCCGGTGCTGAAGGGCCACTGCATCCACGAGGCCGAGGCGCTCGACGACCGGCTCGCGGGCGTCGTGGTCTGCCCGCTCGGCGCGGACGGACAGCCGGCGAGCGCGTCGCCGCAGAAGTTCGCGTGCGACGGTCTGGTGACCAGCACCGGCTGGGCGCCGGCCGCGGCCCTGCTGTACCAGTCGGGCGCGAAGCTGCGTCACGACCCGTCGATCGAGCAGTTCCGCCCCGACATGCTGCCCGATGGCATGTTCGCGGCCGGGCGTGTCAACGGCGTGTTCGATCTCGACGCGCGGCTCGAGGACGGTGCGCGCGCCGGCGATGCCGCGGCGCGCCACTGCGGTTTCGCCGTCGCGACGCGCAGCTACGCCATCCCCGCCGAGACGGCGTCGCCATCGCATCCGTGGCCGATCGTCGAGCACCCGGCCGGAAAGAACTTCGTCGACTTCGACGAGGACCTGCAGGTCAAGGACTTCTTCAACGCCGCGCAGGAAGGCTTCGACAACATCGAGCTGCTGAAGCGCTATTCGACGGTCGGCATGGGGCCGTCGCAGGGCAAGCACTCGAACATGAACGCGATCCGGCTGCTCGCGCGCATCCGCGGGCAGTCGCCCGGCGAGGTCGGCACGACGACGTCGCGACCGTTCTTCCATCCGGTGCCGCTGTCGCATCTCGCCGGCCGCGGTTTCCATCCGGAGCGCCGCACGCCGCTGCATGCACAGCACGAAGGCCTGGGCGCGGTCTGGATGCCGGCCGGAAACTGGCTGCGGCCCGAGTACTACGCGCGCGCGGGCCAGCGCAAGGCCGATGCGGTCGCCGGCGAAGTGCGCGCCGTGCGCACGGCCGTCGGGCTGATCGACGTCGGCACGCTCGGCAAGATCGAGCTGCACGGCCGCGACGCGGCCGAGTTCCTCGAGCGCGTGTACACCGGCCGCTTCGCCAACCTCAAGGTCGGCATGACGCGCTACGGGGTGATGCTCGACGAGGCCGGCGTCGTCATCGACGACGGCGTCGTCGCGCGGCTCGCCGACACGCACTTCGCGTTCACCACCACGACCACCGGCAGCGCCGGCGTGTACCGCGAGCTGCAGCGCCTGATCGCGCAGTGGGGGCTCGAGGTCGGCATCGTCAACGTGACCGGCGCCGTCGCCGCGATGAATCTCGCCGGACCGAAGGCGCGTGCGGTGCTCGCGACGCTCACGGCGATCGATCTGTCGCCCGCCGCGTTCCCGTACCTCGCGGTGCGCGAGGGCACGGTCGCCGGTGCGCCGGCGCGGCTGATGCGCGTCGGCTTCGTCGGCGAGACCGGCTGGGAGATCCACGTGCCGGCCGATGTCGCCCCGGCGGTGTGGGAGGCGCTGATGGCCGCCGGCGATGCCCACGGCATCCGGCCCTTCGGCGTCGAAGCCCAGCGCCTGCTGCGCCTCGAGAAGGGGCATCTCATCGTGGGGCAGGACACCGACGGGCTCACCGGACCCGACGAGGTCGGGCTCGAATGGGCGCTGAAGATGGACAAGCCGTTCTTCGTCGGGCAGCGCAGCGTGAAGGCGCTGCGCAACCGCGGTCCGCGCCATCGCATCGTCGGCTTCCGCCTCGACGAAGCGGTCGCGGCGGGGACCGTGGAGGAGTGCCATCTGGTGATCCGCGATGGCGGGATCGTCGGGCGGGTGACCAGCGTCGCGCACAGCGAGGCCTGCGCCGGTGTGATCGGACTGGCCTTCGTGGCGCCGGACATGAGCGCGATCGGCCACACGTTCTTCATCCGCGGCGAGGGCGGCGCGATGGTGCAGGCGCGCGTCGTCGAGACGCCGTTCTACGACCCGGCGGGGGATCGCCAGAAGGCGGGCGCCGCGGCATGACGATGCGCAGCCTCGCGTACCGCACCTCGCCGCTCGCGCAGCAGCATCGCGCGCAGCACGCACGCTTCGCGACGGTCGACGCGATGGCCGTGCCGCTCGCGCATGCCGACGAGACACCCGGGCGCGTCGACCGGCTGGGCATCGCCGATGTCGCGTGTCTCGTGCGCTGCGGCCTGAAGGGCCCGGCGGCGGCGGACTGGCTGGCGGCACGCGGGATCACGGTGCCAGCGCAGCCGAACGCCCACGTCGCGCTGCCCGACGGCGCACTGATCGCGCGTCTGGCGCGCACCGAGTTCCTGCTCGAGGACGCACTCGGCGCCGACACCGCGGCGCGGCTGCGCCCGGCGATCGTGGCCGGCATCGACGGCGTGACACCGGTCCCGCGCCAGGACTGCGCGCTGGTGCTGACGGGCGCGCGGCTGAACGAGTTGTTCGTGCAGACCTGCAACGTCGACCTGTCCTCGATCGACGCGGCCTCGGGCCGCGTCGTGCTCACGCAGATGGTCGGCGTGTCGGTCACGCTGCTTGCGCAGTCGCTGCACGGTCGGCCGGTGTGGCGGCTGTGGGCCGACGCCACCTTCGGGCCGTACCTGTGGGACACGCTCGTCGGCATCGCCCGCGAGCTGGAAGGCGGGCCGATCGGGCTCGAAGCGCTGTATCCGGCGGCCGTGCTCGCGGCGGCCGTCACACCAGACCACGAGGGGGCGCGATGACGCCGGCACAGGCGAGGAAGTTCTTCAAGGACGAGGGGATCCGCTACATCCTGGCGCAGTTCGTCGACATCCACGGTGCCGCCAAGGCCAAGGCCGTGCCGGTCGAGCATCTCGACATGGTGCTGACCGATGGCGCGGGCTTCGCCGGCTTCGCGCTGTGGGGCTTCGGCATGGGACCCCAGGGCCCCGACTACATGGCCGTCGGCGAGCTCGACACGCTCAAGCCGATGCGATGGATGCCGGGCTTCGCGACGATGAACACCATCGGCCACACGCACGGCAAGCCGTACGCGTTCGACTCGCGTCTCGCGCTGAAGAACCAGCTCGCCACGCTCGCCGCGAAGGGCCTGGTGCTCTACACCGGCATCGAGCCCGAGTTCATGCTGCTCACGCGCGATCCGGTCAGCGGCGCGCTCGCGCCGTTCGACGCGACCGACACGCTCGAGAAGCCGTGCTACGACTACAAGGGACTGGCGCGGGCGTCGGGCTTCCTCGACGAGTTCACGACCGCCCTGCGCGCCGTCGGCATCGACGTCTACCAGATCGACCACGAGGACGCGAACGGACAGTTCGAGGTCAACTTCACGTACGCCGACGCGCTCGCGTCGGCCGACCGCATCATCTATCTGAAGATGGCGGCGTCCGAGATCGCGCGACGCCACGGGATGATCGCGACGTTCATGCCCAAGCCGTTCTCGAACCGCACCGGGACCGGCGCGCACTTCCATCTGTCGATGGGCGACGCGAAGACGAAGAACCTGTTCTTCGACGCGCGCGACAAGCGCGGCCTCGGGCTGTCGAAGACGGGCTACCAGTTCCTCGCGGGGCTGCTGCATCACGCGCCGGCACTCACCGCGCTGTGTGCGCCGACCGTCAACTCGTACAAGCGGCTCGTCGTGGGGCGTGCGCTGTCGGGGGCGACGTGGGCGCCGGCGTACATCGCGTACGGCGACAACAACCGCACCTGCATGGTCCGCATCCCGTACGGCCGGCTGGAGCTGCGCCTGCCCGACGGCGCGATGAACCCCTATCTCGTCACCGCGGCGATCGTCGCGGCCGGCATGGACGGCATCGCGCGCAAGCTCGATCCGGGCGAGCCGATCGACGACAACCTCTACGAGTGGACACCGGCGCAGCTCGCCGAGCGCGGCGTCGCGGTGCTGCCGCAGAACCTGGCGGCTGCCCTCGACGCGCTCGAAGCCGATGCCGTGGTGCGCGCGGGGCTGGGCGAGGCGCTCGCGGCGGAGTTCATCCGCCTCAAGCGCATGGAATGGATCGAGTACTCGCGGCACGTCTCGACGTGGGAGACCGACCGCTATCTCGAGTTCTTCTGACCGGACGACACGGAGACGCCTGCCATGTGCGGAATCGTCGGACTGCTGATCAAGAACCCCGCGATGCGCGCGCAGCTCGGCGCGCTGATGGTGCCGATGCTCGCCGAGATGGCGGCGCGTGGCCCCGAGTCGGCC
>JALORJ010000233.1 GCA_025459035.1 Burkholderiales bacterium | reverse complement strand
ACAGGCGTCGGTCACGCTGCGCGGCGCGACGGTCACCGGCAGCGCGATCTCGATCACCGCCGACGCCGACACGTCGATGCTGTCGCGCCTGATCGCGAGCGGCCGCATCCCCGACGCCACGACCGCGCAGACGATCATCGACCGTGCGGTCCAGGATCCGGCGAACACGGCCGGCGGTCTGCTCGCCACGGTCACCGCGAAGGCCGACGCCGACGTGTCGATCACCGGCAACTCGCGCATCACCGGCTCGGGCGACGTCACGATCGCCGCCAACGCCGGCGCGCGCCAGGGCTACGAGCGCACCGCGCTCGCCGACGTGGTAGTGACCGACTCGACGATCACCGGTGCCAACGTCACGATCTCGAGCCACTCCGACACGTCGCTGGTGTACCGCGTGGTCGGCGCGGTGACGAGCCTGATCGACAACAGCCTCGTGCCGTCCGAGGACCAGCAGCAGGTGCTAGAGGACCAGTTCTTCGACTTCAGCACCACGTCGTACGCGGCGCTCGCCGAGTCGCGCGCGAAGACCACGGTCGACGGCAGCAGCCGGCTCGTCTCGCCCGGCGACATCACCGTCGACGCGACCGCCGACGCGGTCGCCAAGGCGATGACCGCGTTCACGATCCTCGCCGCCTCGTGGACCGAAGTCGACGGCGAGGCACGCGCCCGCCTCGCCGGCAGCGCGCAGGTCGAGGCCGGTGGCGACTTCACGCTGCGCTCGACGTTGTCGAACGAAGCCAGCTCGGAAGCCGCGTCCACCGCGCGCAACAAGCCGCTCGACCTGTCGTTCGCGTATCTGCGCTACGACGGCGTCAACGAGGCCAGCACCGGCAGCGGCACGTCGATCACGGCGGACAGCATCACGGTCGAGGCCGACCTGGCCTCCGACACCAACGCATCGGCCGACGCGCGTCCGACCGGCGGCAGTTCCTTCGGCGCCGCGCTCGCGCTGAGCCGCGGTCAGCTGACGAACGACGCCATCCTCGCCGGTCGCGCCACCGCGACGAGCGGGGATATCACCGTCCATGCCGACCTCGACGGCGAGCGCAACGCCGCGACCGCGACCGCGGCGTCGATCGGCAAGCTCACGCGTGCGATGCAGTTCCAGAACAAGATCTCGGGCATCCAGACCCAGGCCGCGACCTCGGCGATCGGTGCGGTCAGCAAGACCGGCGCCGAGAAGAGCGGGACGATCACCAACTTCCTGTTCCCGGTGATCAAGGAAGGCAAGGTCAACATCTCGGGTGCCATCGTGTGGACCGAGCACCAGGCCACGTCGAACGCGTCGATCGCCGACGGGGCGCAGGTGCAGTCGCAGGGCGACGTGACCGTCTTCGGCGACCTGCGCACGCGTCTCACGACCGGCGCCGAGTCGCGCTCGACGTCGACCGACGTCGCCATCGGCGGCGCGCTCCTGCTGGGCTTCTTCGAGAACGACACCACGGCGCGCATCGGTGACAACGCGCGTGTCGACGCCCGCGGCGCGATCGACGTCAAGGCGCACACCGTGATCCCCTATCCGTGGGAGATCAACTGGACATCGGCCGCCGAGGTCGTCAACACGCTGCAGGGCGGCGCGCTGCAGATCGCGACGACGTCGTACGTGTTCAACAGCGTCGCCACGAGCGGCCGGCTCGGCCTGTCGGCCGGGGTGTCGTACATCGAGTACGACAACGACTCCGAGGCCGTCATCGGTCGCGGGGCGCGCATCAACGAGGACGCGGCGTTCCGCAACGCGAACCAGACGGTGTCGGTCGACGCGTTGACCGACTCGAACCTGATCTCGATCGGCGGCATGCTGAAGACGCCGCCGCTGATCAACCTCGGCGCGTCCGGGCAGAACGGCATCGGCGGCGTGGCGACGGTGATGGACATCACCAACCGCGCGGACGCCTGGATCGCCGACGACGCGGTCGTCGGCGCCGGCGGCAACATCGACGTGCACGCGGAGGCGCAGCAGCAGTTCTTCAACATCGGCGTGGCCGGCGGCAAGGCGAAGGAAGTCGGCGTCGCCGGCACGCTCGCGCTGACGCTGCTCGACAACCGCACCCGGGCATGGGTCGAGGACCGCGCGTCGCTCGACGCGGGTGGCGCGATCACGATCGACGCGCTGTCCGAGCTTCGCAACTGGACCGCCGCCGGCGGCGTCGTCAAGGCGGGCTCGGTCGGTATCGGCCTGTCGGTCGCGCTGAACATCCTCGGCAACGACGCGGTCGCGCTGATCGGCGACGACCCGGACAACCCCGGCACCGATGTCGCCACCGGTCGCGTCACCGCCGGCAGCGACCTCAAGGTCGCGGCGAACGCGAAGTCCGATGTCGGGGCGGTGTCGATCGCCGGCGCGATCGCGAGCGGCGCGCCGACCGACGAACAGACGCCGACCACCGCGACCGAGACCCCGTCGACGACCGCCCCCCCGGAAGCGGGCGGCGCCGGCTCGTCCGGCGGCTTCGCCGGCAGCGCGACGCAGACCGCGCAACTGCCGGCTGCGCCGTCGGGCGGCGGCGGTGGGGGCGGCAGCAACGCCGGCGGTGGCGGTGGCGCGGCCGGCGGCAGCAGCAAGGCCAAGACCGGGATCGCGGTCGCCGGCGACGCGTCGGTGAACATCGTGACGAGCAATGCCGAAGCCGGCATCGCGGGCGCGATCACCGTGGCGGATGCGGGCAAGCTCGACGTCGCCGCCAGCAACACGTCGACGATGGACGCGGCCGCCGGGTCGGTCGCGATCTCGACGACCAGTGGCAAGTCGGCCGGGATCGCCGGCTCGTTCACGATGAACGACGCCGACACCGATTCGAAGGCGTGGATTTCCGGCGCGACGCTGACCCTGCGCGACGCGTTGACGATCGACGCGAAGAGCGACGGCACCATCCGCTCGATCACCGCGAGCGGGTCGGGCGCCGGCAAGGTCGGCGTCGCCGGCAGCGCCTCGTACAACGACATCGACCGCGTCACGCAGGCGTGGATGACCGGCGCGAACGTGCGCCAGGCCGGCGCCGTCACGCTGTCGGCCCTCGACACCTCCGACGTGCTGGCGGTCGCCGGCGCCGTGGGGCTGGGCGGCAAGGCCGGCATCGGGCTGTCGGCGGCGGTGACGCTGGTGGGCAGCCGCACCGAGGCGTGGATCGACGACTCCGACGTGCAGTCGGCCGGCGATCTCGTGATCGAGGCCGTCAACGGCTCCGAGATCCTGTCGGTGTCGGCGGCGCTCGGCGCCAGCACCGGCACGATGGCCGCGGCGGGCTCGGTGTCGGTCAACACGATCGGCAACACGACGCGCGCGGCGATCACCGACGCCAACGGTGGCACGCAGCGTGTGCGTTCGACCGCCGGCAGCGTGAAGCTCGACGCGCGCGACGACAGCTCGATCCTCGCCACGGCCGGCGCGGTCGGCGGCGCCGGCGGTTCGGCCGGCTTCGGCGCCTCGTTCGCGTGGAACGACATCACCAACGCCACGCAGGCGCAGCTCGACGGCGCCGCGGTGACCGCGGCGAAGGAGCTGTCGGTGCTGGCGTCCTCGGTGTCGGACATCAAGGGCATCGTCGTCGGCGGCGGCGGCAGCGGCACCGTGGGTGTGGCCGCGACCGTCAGCTACGCCCGCGTGCGCAACACCACCACGGCCGGCATCGGCAGCGGCGCGGTCGTCGAGGTGCTGGACGACGCGAACGCCGCGACGCCGAGCGCGCTACGGGTCGTCGCGACCGACGACACCGAGATCATCGGTCTGGCCGGCTCCGTCGCCGGGGCCGGCAACGTGTCGGTCGGCGCCGCCGCCGCCGTCAACGACATCGGCAACACCACGACCGCGCAGGTCGTCGGCGCCCGCGTGACGACCCGCGCCGGCGAGATCCGCATCGAAGCCGACAGCACCGGGCTGATCCGCGGCGCCGCCGCCGGGCTCTCGGCCAGCAGCGACGCGGCGATCGCCGGTTCGGCCGCGCTCAACCGCGTGTCGAACAGCGTCAGCGCCCTGCTCGACGACGGTGCCGACGCCAACGCGGCGACGCGCCTGCAGCTGCGTGCGGCCGACACGTCCGAGATCATCTCGATCGCCGGCGGCATCGCGCTCGCGGTCGGCGCCAACGGGGGCGCCGCCGGCGCCGCCGTCAGCGGCAATCTGATCGAGAACACCGTGCGTGCGCGCGTGCGCGACTCCGCCGCGCTTGCCGGCAGCGGCGGCATCACCATCGCGGCCGATGCGGAGTCCGACGTGTACACAGCCGCGGTCGGCGTGGCCGGCGGCGCGATCTTCGCGCTCGGCGGTTCGGTCACGCTCAACCGCATCGCGAACACCACCGAGGCTCTGGCGCTCGGCACGTCGACGCTCGACACGTCCGGCGCGCTCGCGCTGACGGCCGACGACGCGTCGAGCATCCAGTCGCTGGCCGGCGCGGCCGCCGGCAGCGGCACGGCCGCGGTCGCCGCCGCCATCGCCGTCAACGACATCGAGAACGACACGGTCGCACGGGTGACCGCGCAGCGGGCGCGATCGACGGTCGGGGCGGTCACGCTCGACGCGTCGTCCGACGCGGTGATCCGCAGCGCCGCGCTCGGCGCTTCGGTCGGCGGCAGCATCACCCTCGGGTCTGGTCGACGGCCGCACCGGCGTGCGCATCGATGCCGACGACACGTCGCGCATCGAGTCGGGCGCGGGTGCCATCGCGATCTCGTTCAGTGCCGGCGGCGCCGCGGCCGGCGCCGGGCTCGCCAGCAACATCGTGACCAACCGCGTGACCGCCGCGATCGAAGGCGGCGCGGCCTCGTCGACGGTCGGCGGCGTCACCGTCGATGCCGCCTCCGATGCACTGATCCGCACGCTCGCGATCGCCGGCGCAGGCGCCGACACCTTCGCGCTCGGAGGTGCGATCACGTTCAACCAGATCACCAACCGCGTCGACGCGCACGTCTCCGGCGGCGGGCGCGCCACCGGCGCCGGCAACGTCGTGCTCAATGCCGACGACACCTCCGAGATCGAGGTGGCCGCCGGCGGCTTCGCCGGGTCGTCGAGCGCGTCGGTCGGCGCGTCGCTGTCGACCAACCGCATCACCAACACCGTCACCGCGTACGCCGACAACGGCACGCTGACGTCGAGCGCCGGTGGGGTCACGCTCGACGCCGACAACGCCGCCGCGGTCACGGCCTTCACGGTCGGGGGCTCCGGCGCCGCCGGGTTCGCGCTCGGCGGCGCGATCTCGGTCAACGATCTGCGCAACGACGTGACGGTGGCCGCGCGCGGCGGCAGCACGCTGCGCGGAGCGACCGGCGTTGCACTGACGGCACGCGACCGCTCGGACATCCAGTCGCTGTCGGGCGCCGTGGCGTTCTCGGCGACGGCGTCGGTCGGGGCCGCGGTCGCGACCAACCTTGTCGAAAACGAAGTCACCGCCGACATCGGCACGGCGTCGCTCACCGCGACCGCCGGCCACGTCACCGTCGACGCGACCAACGACTCGCACACGAAGACGGCCGCGATGGGCGGCACGGTCTCGTCGGGCGCCGCGATCTCGGGCGCCTTCGCGGTCAACCGCATCACCAACACGACCGCGGCCACCGCCGCGAGCGGCGCGGTGATGACCGCGACCGCGGGCGACGTCGCGCTGCGCGCGGCCGACGACTCGCTGATCCAGTCGCTCGGCGGTCAGGCGTCGGTCACCATCAGCAGCGGCAACGGCGGTCTGGCGATCGGCGCTGCCGGCACCTACAACGAGATCGGCAACGTGACGCGGGCGCAGTCGAGCGGCGCGACCCTCGCCGCCGGTCGCCACGCGCTCGTCACCGCCGACAACGACTCGACCATCGAGACGATCGCGGCCGGGGCGTCGGTCGCGATCGATGTCACGGGGGCAGGCGGCTTCGCACTGGCGGGGTCCATCGCCGTCAACGTCATCGACAACGTCACCGAAGCCCTCGTCGACGGCGGCAGCGTCACGGCCGACGGCACGATCGCGATCGTCGCCGACGGCAGCGCGACGACGAAGACCTTCGCCGGCGCGCTCGGCGTCGGCACGGCCGCCGGCGTCGGCGCGTCGCTCGCGGTCAGCACGATCGGCAACACGACGCACGCCGGCGCGACCAACGCGACGCTCACCGGGCGCGGCAACACCGCACTCGCGCTGCTGCGCCCGGACGGCGGCGTCGGCACGCTCGACACGCGCGGCGTGGCGGTGTTCGCGCGCACGCACGACGACCTCGACCTGATCTCGGCCAACGTCGGCGTCGGCGTGGTCGGCGCGGCGGGCACCATCGCCATGACCTTCGTCGACGACGACACGCGCGCGACGATCTCCGGCGGCACGGTCAACGGCTCGCTGGCCGGCGCGCACGCCGACCAGGCGGTGCGCGTGGGCGCCGTGTCGACGACCGACATCGACACCAGGGCGGGCACGTTCGCGGCCGGTCTGGCGAGCGCCGGTGTCGGCAGCGACACCGCGATCGTCACCAACACGACCACGGCGCGGATCGACGGCGGGGCCGACGTGAAGGCCCGTGGCACGGTGGCCGTCACGACCGACAGCCGCACCGCGATCGACTCGATCGTGGTGAGCGGCAGCGTGGGTCTGGGCGCCGGTGTGGCCGGCAGCGTGATCGTCGCGAAGGTGGCGAACACGAACGAGGCGGCGATCGTCGGCGCGACGGTGCGCTCGGACGGCGACCTGCGGGTCACGGCCGACGACACGGTCGAACTCGGCAAGCCCGACAGCGCCGGCGACCCCGGCATGCTCGCCGGCGGCGTCGCGATCGGCGGTGCGGCCGGCATCGGTGCCAGCGTGGTCGTCACGCAGGTCGACAACGACACGACCGCGCGGATCACGAACTCCACCACCGATGCCCGCAACACGACCCAGGTCGCAGCCACCAGCGCGACCGACATCGGCAACTACGTCGCCACCGGCGGGCTCGCGGGCTTCCTCGGCGCCGCGGGCTCGATCGCGGTCAACACGGTGACGAACACGACGCAGGCGCTGATCGACGAGCGCGACGGCGGCACGACGCGCGTGAACACGACGGCCGGCGTCGGCAGCACCGCGCAGGACGTGAGCGTCGACGCAACCCAGACCACCGCGGTGCGAACGACGGCCGGCGCCGCCAGCATCGCAGGCGTCGCCGCGGCCGGCGCAGCCGTCAACGTCAACACGGTCCGCAACACGACCAGCGCCGCGATCGGCGCCGGCAGCCAGGTCGATGCGCAGCGCGACATCGCGGTGCGCTCCACCGCCACCCAGACCGTCGATGCGTCGACGATCGCGGCCGGCGGTGCGCTCGGTCTGTCGGTGCAGGGCGCGCTCGCGATGGCCAATGTCGGTGCGGCCGCGTCGGGTGACCAGACGACGGCGGCGCGCGGCACCGGCAGCACCGTCGACGGCATCGTCGGCATCAGTGCCGTCGGCAACCAGTTGAAGACCCGTGCCGGCGGCCCGGCGTCGCTGAACGACGGCAACGCGGTCGGCGGCACGGCCACCACGCGGGCGGACGCGGCGCGCGTCGGTCTGAGCGTCGGCGACAGCTTCGCCACGACCGGCGTCCCGGC
>JALORJ010000232.1 GCA_025459035.1 Burkholderiales bacterium | reverse complement strand
GCGCCGGTCATCGGTCGGCCTTCCCACAGCACCTGCACGCGCGCCGTGCCGCCGGGCGCGAGCGTCGCGGGATCGTCGAGCAGCGACAGCTCGAGCCGGTGACCGACCGTCGCGTCGTAGCCGCCGGCGCCGCGCGGACCGGTCCACGCCTTCGCGAACTTGAAGCTCGACAGCGCGGCCTTCGCATCGGCGATCGCGGTGCGGCGCGCGTTCACCCAGCGCCCGTCGCCGCGCTGCGTCCAGAAACCGTTGTCGTAGCGCGCCGCCACCAGCCCGCCACCGGCGTCGGTCCACGCGATGTCGAGACGGCCGTCGATCGGCGTGATCGTCGCGGCCGGCACGAGCGCGGCGCCGGTCGCACGGCCGACCTCGAGCAGCTTCGTCGCCTCGATCGGCTGCCAGTCGCCGGGGTGACCGTAGCGCGCGACGAGCGGCGCATCGGCCTGCGCGGCGGGGTGGAACACGAGATCGTGGGCCGCGCCGTGGGCGGCGAACAGAACAGCGACCACGCCGACGGCACGGGCCGCGACGCGATGGCGCAAGCGGCGACGCAAACGGGTCATCGACGACACTCCTTGGATCAGAACGGGACGATCGTGCCGAGCATGACGCGGTACGGGGCCTTCGCGGAAGTGGCCGCGAACCCGCCGAAGTCGAAGGTCGTCTCCTCGAGGTTGCGGCTGGCCTGGTACGCGACGACCTGCAGCGTGACCAGCGCGCCCTTCCAGCTCTCGTGACCGTACGCGACGCGACCGGTGAGGCGGTGGTACGGCTGCGTCTCGAGCGAGCGGTTGCCGTTCAGTGCCATCGGCCCGACCAGCGTGTCGAACGCGGACACGTCCCACCGATGCGCGCCGAGCTGCGTGGCCCAGGTCGCGCCGAGCGTGAACAGGTACTCGGGCACGCGCGGAATGGCGTCGTTGCCAGGCGTGGCCGACTGGCTGGTCGCGTCGATCGTGCTCGCGTTGGAGAAGATGCGCCACGCGTCGGTCGGCACCCAGCTGCCTTCGACGTCGACGCCCTCGCGGCGCGTGCGGCCGAAGTTCTCGAACACGAGCGTGACAGGGTTCTGGCCCGCCTCGCGGCTCTGCTCGGTGCGCCACGCCGCGACGCGCCAGGTCACGCGCCCGTCGTTGCGCCCGCCCTGCAGACCGGCCTCGACGCTGCGCACCGGCGAGAAGCCGAGGCCACGGTTGAGCGGCAGGTCGTAGAACGGGCTCGGCGCCTTGAAGCCTTCGGCCCAGTTCGCGAACAGCTCGCTGCGATACGCCTCGCTCTGCGTCAGCGCGAACGCGGCCCCGACCTTCGGGCTGAAGCCGCTCGCAGTCGAGTCGATGCGCTGTCCGACCAGCGCGTCGTCGAGGCGACCGTCGACGCCGTAGCGCAGATGGTCGTAGCGCAGCCCGGCGACCAGCTTCAGCCGCTCGACCGGCTTGACCTGCACCTGACCGTAGAGCGACGCCGTGTCGGTGAGCACCCTGCGGTTGACCGTGCGCCCGAGCAGGCGACGGGCTTCGTCGACGTTGTAGTTGAGCGCGTCGATGTCCTCGCGGTTGAAGCTCGCGCCCGCGACGATCTGCGTCGGTACGACGAACTCCGCGAACGTGCGCGTGCGCCGTGCATCGGCGCCCCACTGCAGCAGCTGGTCGGTCTCCTGCGCGGCGGACGTGAAGGCGCCGGGGAGCTGGTTCGCGTAGGCCGCGGTCCAGCGGTCGCGCGCGTCGTTGTTGAGGTAGGCCGATGCCGCCCAGCTGCCGCCGTCGCGGCCGTCCTCGTCGTTCGAGAGGTAGTTGAAGACGATGTTCTGCTGCTTCTTGCGGTCGCCGACCACGCCGGACAGCGCACGGCGCGCATCGAGACCGCCGGTCTCGATCGCCTGCCGGTTCAGGTAGCCCGGCGCGTCGGCGTCGCCGTCGTAGGCCTGCACGCGCAGCGCGGCCACACCGTCGCCCATCGGCATGACGTAGCGCGTGAACAGGTTGAGGCGCTGGATGCGGCTGTTGTCGTTCCAGCCGCTGCCGTTCACCAGTTCGCCGGCGACCATCAGCCGGCCCGGGCCGGCGTCGAAGCCGGCGATCGGCACTGCGCGCGCGCGGCCGAACTGGTCGAGCGTCAGCCGCAGCTGCGACTGCGGGTTGCGGTCGGTGTGCAGGAACACCGCGCCCCCGATCGCGTGGTTGCCGGCGAACACGCTGAACGGTCCGCGCACCACCTCGACGCGTTCGAGCGTCTCGGGGATCAGCTGCGCGAGATCGACATAGCCGTTGGTGTGCTGCGAGCCGGTCACGTTGAGCGGCATGCCGTCGAGATAGACGGCGACGTCGCGCCCGTGATTGCCGTCGTCGAAGCCGCGGATCGTCAGCCCGTAGGCCACGCCGCCCTGCCCGTACTCGTTGACCATCACGCCGGTCACGCCACGGAACAGATCGCCATAGGTACCGACGAAGGTGCGGTCGATCTGGCGCCGGTCGATCACCGTCACGCTCGCCGGGGCGGCCTCGGGGCGCGACGAGAGCGTGGTGGCCGGCAACGGCGGCTCGATGCCGGTCACGGTCACGGTCGGCGCCGTGTCGTCGGCATGCACGCCGGCGGCCATCGGCAGCACGAACACCCACCGGCAGAGCCGGCGCCGCAGCGCGCGCCCGCCCGCGCCACGCACCGCTCCCTTTCCTTCCCGATCCACACGACGACGCGCCATCGACCCTCCGCGGTGCAGTGCGCCGGCTCGATGCCCGCGGCATCGACGACCGGCGAGCCGAGTGTCGCGCGTGCGTAGGAAACGATCAATCGACTTCCTACGACGGCCGCCGGAGACGGTCCCCCGTCGACCGCGGGGACGCGCGGGGGGAGGGGTCGACGCGGCCAAGGCGGCAGCGCCGGCCGGCCGGCAGCGCATCCCCGCCCGCCGGATGCGACGACGCCGGGCGAACCCGGCGTCGGCACATCGATCACGTCCTGCGCGTTGCAACCGCGCCGCCGTCGCGGGCGGTGCTCACGGCTGCCCGAGGCTGTGCCTCGGGGCGCCGGGACATCCGAACGACCCCGCCGCCGGCCGTGCGACGGCCGGCGGCGGGGCCGCGTCGGCGGCTCGCGGCGTCAGCGCGCCGCCGGCGCTCCGGCGGTCGGCGTCGCGTCGGCGGCGCCGTCTTCCTTGCCGCAGAACAGCTCCATGGTCTCGTTGTGACACCAGTGGGCGTTCATGTTGAAGTTGGCCTTCAGGCACTCGTACATGGCCTTGCCCATCTCCTCGGTCCACGCGCAGTTGACCCGCTTCATGTGGAAGCGCTCGAGCTTGTTGGTGGGCGGCGGCTGGTCATCCTTGTAGCCGGCCGTGTCGTCGGCGGCGCGGACGGGCGCGGTGACTGCCGCGAACAGCGCGGCGGCGAGCAGAAGCGGGCGAAGCGAAGTCATCGAGGAGTTTCCTGGCGGGGGGTCGGTGGAGGCCGGCGCGCGTCGGGACGTGGCGCACCCGCGCGCGGGCCACGCGTGTCGTCTTGCAGCGAACATGCCACAGACCCGGGCCCGGCGCGTTTCGTTCATCCCCCGCCGGCGCCCAGCCAGGCGTCGAAGCGCGCCGGGTCGGCCAGCAGGTCCGCCGACGCGCCGAGCCAGGCCGTGCGCCCGCGTTCCAGCACCAGCGTGCGTGCGCACATCGACGCCGCGAGCCGCGCGTGCGGATCGACCAGCAGCACCGCCATGCCGCCGTCGGTCGCCATCGCGCGGATCGCGCGGGCCAGTTCGTCGACGATCACCGGCGCGAGCCCTTCGAACGGCTCGTCGAGCAGCAGCAGCGCCGGGTTGGTCATCAGCGCCCGGCCGAGCGCGAGCATCTGCTGCTCGCCGCCCGACAGCTGCAGCCCGAAGTGGTGCCGCCGCTCGGCCAGCCGCGGAAACAGCGCGAACACGCGCGCGGCATCCCACGGCCCGGGGCGCGCCACCGCCGTCAGGTGCTCGTCGACGGTGAGCGACGGCCACATGTGCCGCTCCTGCGGCACCCAGCCCAGGCCGGCGCGCGCGCGCCACTGCGGCGCACGGCCGCGCAGGTCGGCCCCGCGCCAGCGCACCGCGCCGCGATGCACCCGTGCGAACCCCATCAGCGTCACCAGCAGCGTGGTCTTGCCGGCGCCGTTGCGGCCGATCAGCGCCAGCGTGTCGCCGGCGTCGAGACGCACGCTGACGTCGTCGACCACGATCGCGTCGCCGTGGCCGGCGACCAGCGCGTCGACCTCCAGCAGCGGCGCCGTCACGGCGCGCCTTCGCCCAGATACGCCGACCGCACGCGCGCGTCCGCCGCGATGGCGGCCGGCGTGTCCTCGACCAGCACGCGACCGCCGACCATCACCGTGATGCGCTGCGCGAAGCGGAACACGAGATCCATGTCGTGCTCGATCAGCAGCACCGCGACGTCCGCTGGCAGGCGCGCGAGCGCATCGAGGATCACGCCGCTCTCGGCCCGCGGCACGCCCGCCGCCGGCTCGTCGAGAAGCAGCACCTTCGGCCGCGTCGCCAGCGCGAGTGCCACTTCGAGCAACCGCTGGCGCCCGTAAGGCAGCGCGCGCGTGACCTGCGTCGCGACGGCGTCGAGCCCGAGCGATGCCGCGAGCGCATCGGCTTCGGCGTGCGCCGCGCGCTCTGCGGCAAGCGAGCGCCACCACGCGCGCGTGCGGCGCTCGCGCTCGAGGATCGCGAGCACGATC
>JALORJ010000231.1 GCA_025459035.1 Burkholderiales bacterium | reverse complement strand
GCGCTGTACACGGTCCTGGTGAAGCGCAAGCCGCCCGAACTCGCAGGCCTCGCCTTCCTGGCGACCACGATCGTCTTCGGCCTGCCGCTGCTCGCGATCGGCTGGGCGCTCGAACATGCGGGCGGCGCCCGTGTCGCCTGGACTCCGGCCGCCTTCGCGGCCGTCGCGTACACCGGGACGCTGCCGTCGATCGCGTCGTACTGGCTCTACAACCGCGGTGTGGCCGCCGTCGGCGCCAACCGCGCGGGGATCTTCCTGCACCTCGTGCCCGTGTACGGCGTGGCGCTGTCGAGCCTCCTGCTGGGTGAACTCCCGCACGCGTACCACTTCGTCGGCATGGCGCTGGTGTTCGGCGGCATCGCACTCGCGACGCTCGCGTCGCGGCCGACATCGCGATGAACCTCGCGCCGACGGCGATCGACGCGTTCGCCAACCGCGTGCAGAAGCGCTGGAAGCACCTGTCGCGCTGGGCGCGACGCGAGGGCACCGACGCCTTCCGCGTGTACGACCGTGACATCCCCGAAGTGGCGGTCGCGCTCGACGCGTACGGCCCGAAGCGGCTGCTGCAGGTGTATCTGCGCAGCGCCGATGCGGCAGTCGATACCGACGCCGTGCACGCGCTGGGTGAGGCCGCGGCGCAGGCCACGGGGTGCGGCGTCGACGATGTCGTGCTGAAACTGCGGCGCAAGCTCGACCGGCGTCAGACGCAGCACGGCGCCGCCGCGGGCGACAGCGAGCGCTTCGTGGTGCACGAAGGTCCGGCGCGCCTGCTGGTGGACCTCGGTGCGTATCTGGACACCGGGCTGTTCCTCGATCACCGCCCGTTGCGACGACGGGTTCGCGAGTCGGCCGACGGGGCGCGCGTGCTCAACCTGTTCTGCTACACGGGGGCGTTCAGCGTGCAGGCCGCGCTCGGGGGCGCGACCACGACCACCAGCGTCGACCTGTCGAACACCTACCTCGCCTGGACGCGGGCGAACCTCGCAGCGAACGGACTCGACCCGCAGCGGCACGCCCTGGTGCGCGCGGACGCACGACGCTATCTGCGCGATGCCGCTGCCCGCGGCGAACGCCACGATCTGATCGTGCTCGATCCGCCGTCGTACTCGAGCAGCGCGAAGATGGACACCGTGTTCGACGTGCAGCGCGACCACGCCGCGCTGATCGACGCGACGCTCGCGCTGCTGGCACCCGGGGGCACGCTGTGGTTCTCGTGCAACCTGAAGCGGTTCCGGCTGGAGGCCGTCGTGCCGGCGACCGTCGCCGTCGAGGACATGACCGCGCAGACCGTGCCGGAGGACTTTCGCGATGCACACGTGCACCGCGCGTGGCGCTTCGTGCGTGCCGCCGGCTGACCGCGCCGGAGTGCCCGATCAGCGTTTCGGCGCGGGCGCGGGCGCCGGATCGTCAACCGCGCCTTCGCCCGGGTCCTCGAGGGGCTCGATCGCGATCGCACCCCCGCGCCGCCGTGACGGCCGGCCGGCCTCGTCGTCGTCGACCAGCGCCTGACGCCGTGCCAGCCACGCGTTGCGCAGGAACGCGTAGCGGTCGTCGGCCGTCGCGTTCATGACCTTCTCGGCGGGCAGCACGCTCGCGCGGGCATCGACGGCGCGCACGCCGACGAGCGAATTGCGCCACGGCACGTCGTTCATGCGCCAGACCGGATCGATCAGCGTGTCGACCAGGCGGGCGGGGCCGTCGCGCATCGAGCTGGGACCCAGCAACGGCAGCATCAGGTAGGGGCCCGACGGCACGCCCCACCAGCCGAGCGTCTGACCGAAGTCCTCGCTGCGCTTCGGGATACCGCGTGCACTCGCGATGTCGTAGAGCCCGAACACGCCGAACACGGTGTTCGCCGCGAGCCGCACCCCGTCCTGCGCCGCCAGCGTGCCCTTCAGTTGCAGCAGGTCGTTCGCGACGACGAAGATGTCGTCGATGTTGTTGAAGAAGTTGCGCACGGCGCGCTGGACGATGTCCGGCACCACGGCTTCCCACGCCTGCGCGATCGGCTTCGCCGCCCAGCGGTCGACCGTGTCGTTGACCGCGAAGGTCGCCCGGTTCAGCGGCTCCAGCGGATCGGTGTCGACGCGCGGGCCGGTCGCGGCACACCCGACGAGGGCGATCGCCGCGAGCACGACCGCGAGGCGACTCGCGAGGCGCGCGACACACGACTTTTCGGGCAGAGCCATGGAAAAAGTATAGCTGCCGCCGCGTTGCGTTCAGGGCGTCACGCGGGCAGCCTCCACGGCCTGCGCCGGCATGCGCCCGTGCGCGGAGACGCTTCATCCACCTCGGAGGACAACGGCATGGACATGGGCATCCGCGGCCGCCACGCGATCGTGTGCGCCGGCAGCAAGGGTCTGGGCAAGGGCTGCGCGCGTGCGCTGGCGGCCGAAGGCGTGCACATCACGCTCGTCGCGCGCGGCATCGAGGCCCTCGAGCAGACCGCCGCCGAACTGCGGGCCGACCACGGCGTCGAGGTGCGCGTCGTCGCGACCGACATCACCACCGACGCCGGACGCGCCGCCGCGCTCGCGGCCTGTCCGCAGCCCGACATCCTGATCAACAACGCGGGCGGTCCGCCGCCCGGCGACTTCCGCCAGTTCGACCGCGACATGTGGATCAAGGCGGTCGACGCCAACATGCTCACGCCGATCGAACTGATCAAGGCGACCCTCGACGGCATGATCGCGCGGCGCTTCGGCCGCATCGTCAACATCACCTCCAGCGCGGTGAAGGCGCCGATCGACATCCTCGGGCTGTCGAACGGCGCACGCGCCGGCCTGACAGGCTTCATCGCGGGCATCTCGCGCTCGCCGTCGGCGCACAACGTCACCATCAACAACCTGCTGCCCGGCGCGTTCGACACCGACACGATGCGCTCGCGCATGGCGACCGTCGCGAAGAACACCGGGATCACGCTGGATGCGGTCCTCGAGTCGCGCGCGAGCGGCATTCCGGCGAAGCGCTTCGGACACATCGACGAGTTCGGCGCGGCCTGCGCGTATCTGTGCAGCGCGCACGCCGGCTACGTGACCGGTCAGAACTTCCTCATCGACGGCGGCGCCTACCCCGGGACGTTCTGAGCGTCGCGCCGGCCGCCTTCGCGTCGCGGCGCCGCGCGCCGGCATCGGCCCGGGCGCGCCGACGCGACGGTGTCGTACCGGCGTACCCACGGCCGCGGGGCCTTCCTATACTCGGCGCCCCTGATGCGCCCGCGCCATCGCCCGCCGCACACGGTGCCGGCGTCGGGCGCCACCGCACCGACTGCACCGACCGCCACGAGGACCCCCGCATGAACGCACCGCTCGACATCCGCCCGCTGACGCTCGCCGACCCCACGCTGCTGCGCCATCAGTGCTGGATCGACGGCGTCTGGCTCGACGCCGACACCGGTCGCACGATCACCGTGACCAATCCGGCCGACGGGTCGGTGGTCGGGACGGTGCCGGAGATGGGGGCGGCGGAGGCCGAGCGCGCCGTCGCGGCGGCCGACGCGGCGCTGCCGGCGTGGCGCGCGAAGACCGGCAAGGAGCGCGCGGTGGTGCTGCGGCGCTGGTTCGATCTGATGATCGCGAACGCCGACGACCTCGCGGCGATCATGACCGCGGAGCAGGGCAAGCCGCTCGCCGAGGCGAAGGGCGAGATCCTCTACGCGGCGTCGTTCCTCGAATGGTTCGCCGAGGAAGGCAAGCGCATCTACGGCGACGTGATGCCGCATCCGCAGGGCGACAAGCGCATCGTCGTGATGAAGCAGCCGATCGGCGTCACGGCCGCGATCACGCCGTGGAACTTCCCGGCCGCGATGATCACTCGCAAGGCGGGTCCGGCGCTGGCAGCCGGCTGCACGATGGTGCTGAAGCCCGCGTCGCAGACGCCGCTGTCGGCGCTGGCGCTGGCGGTGCTCGCCGAGCGCGCCGGGGTGCCGAAGGGCGTGTTCGGCGTGATCACCGGCAGCGCGCGCGCGATCGGCGGCGTGCTGTCCGAGAGCCCGCGGGTGCGCAAGCTGTCGTTCACCGGCTCGACCGAGATCGGGCGCGTGCTGATGAAGCAGAGCGCCGACACGATCAAGAAGCTGTCGCTGGAACTGGGCGGCAATGCGCCGTTCATCGTGTTCGACGACGCGGATCTCGATGCCGCGGTCGACGGTGCGATGGCGTCGAAGTACCGCAACGCCGGGCAGACGTGCGTCTGTGCCAACCGGCTGCTGGTCCAGGACAGCGTGTACGACGCGTTCGTCGAGAAGCTCGTCGCGAAGGTGCGCGCGCTGACCGTCGGCAACGGGGCTGCGGCCGGCATCACGACCGGCCCGCTGATCGACGACGCAGCGGTCGCGAAGGTCGAGGAGCACGTGACCGACGCCGTGGCGAAGGGCGCGAAGGTCGCCGTCGGCGGCCGGCGCCACGCGCTGGGCGGCCAGTTCTACGAACCCACCGTGCTGACCGACGTGACGCCGGCGATGAAGGTCACGCGCGAGGAGACCTTCGGTCCGGTCGCGCCGATCTTCCGCTTCAAGGACGAGGCCGAGGCGATCGCGCTGGCCAACGACACCGAGTTCGGGCTCGCCGCCTACTTCTACGCCCGCGACATGGGGCGCGTCTGGCGGGTCGCGGAAGCCATCGAGTCCGGCATGGTCGGCGTCAACGTCGGCATCATCAGCAACGAAGTCGGGCCGTTCGGCGGGGTGAAGCAGTCGGG
>JALORJ010000230.1 GCA_025459035.1 Burkholderiales bacterium | reverse complement strand
ATCGATTCGTCACCGAGTTTCTCGCCGAACGGGCGGATGATCCTGTACGCATCCGAACACGGCGGTCGCGGCGTGCTGGCCGCGGTCTCGCGAGACGGGCGTGTGAAGCAGCGCATCTCGGATGCGGCGGGCACGATCCGCGAACCGGCCTGGGGTCCCTTTCCGAAGTCACGTTGAAGTCCCGTCGAACACTGGAGCGAACGACACCATGAAGAACATCCTCGTCCTGCTGGCCGTGTCCCTGCTGGTCGCCGCGTGCGGCTCGCAGGAGGTGAAGCCGACGCCGTCGACGGCGGTTCCGGTCGAGAGTCGCGATCTGCGCAAGGCGGATGCGGATGCCGCCGAAGCCGCCCGCCAGGCGCAGCTGGAGCGCGAAGCGGCAGCGCGCGCCGCCGCCGAGGCCGAAGCCCGTCGGCGCCAGGAAGAGATCGACGCGGCGGCGACGAAGTCGTCCCCGACCGCCGGTGGCAGCGAGAAGCCCCTGGCCGGTGGCACGCTCGGACCGGCCGCCCTGCGCGACCCGTCGAGCCCGGTCTACAAGAAGCAGATCTACTACGCGTACGACAGCTTCTCGATCGACGACCAGTACCGCGATGTCGTCGAGGCGCACGCCCGCTTCCTGCTCGACAACAAGGGCCTCAAGGTGCGCATCGAGGGCAACTGCGACGAGCGCGGTTCGACCGAGTACAACCTCGCGCTCGGCCAGCGACGCGCCGACGGCGTGAAGCGCGCGCTGACGGTGCTGGGCGTGCCGGCCGCGCGCATCGAGGCGGTGAGCTACGGCGAGGAGAAGCCGAAGGCCCTCGGCCACGACGAGGACTCGTACTCCGAGAACCGCCGCAGCGATCTCTCCTACCCGGACGTCAAGTGACCGACCGACGTCGCATCGCACCGGTTCGCGCGTGGCGTCGGCGGTGAGGCGCGGGGCGCTCGCATGCGCCCTCGCGGTGCTGCTGGTCGGCTCCGCCGCGGCGCAGACCGCGGCGAAGCCGGCGCCCAACCCCGAGTCGACGCGCGTGCTGCTCGACCTGCTCAACCAGATCGACGGCCTCACGCGCCAGGTGCGCGATCTGCGCGGCGAGGTCGAGCAGGTGGGCAACCGCCAAGAGAACCTCGCCGACCGCATCCAGAAGGGCGACAAGCGCGCCGGTGATCTCTACAACGACACCGATGCGCGGCTGCAGCGCATCGAGACGCTCGAGAAGGACGGCGGCGAAGAGCGCCGCAAGGCGGCGCAGACGCTCGCGGATCTCGACGGGCGGCTCAAGCGCCTCGAGGCCGACCTCGACGCGCGCCTGAAGCGCATCGACGCCGAACTGGCGGATGCGAAGGCGCGCCGTGCGGAGCCTGTCGCGAATGCCGGGCCCACCGCGGAGCAGTTCGCGGCGCTGGAGGCGCGCCTGCGCCGGATCGAAGCCGGCCCGGCCGCCGCGGCCGCACCGACGCCCGCACCGCCCCCTGCGACGCCGGCGCCCGTTCCGGCTTCGCCGGCACCGGTGGCTGCGACGCCGGCCGCGCCGGTGGCCGTCCCGTCGCCGCCGGCGGCAGCGGCCCCGCCGGTCAACTCGCTGCCGCCCGCGCGGCTCGACAGCGCGCCGGATCCGAACTCGGTGAGCCGCGCGTACGACCAGGCGCTCGCGAAGCAGCGCGCCGGCGACGCGGTTGGCGCGGCGCAGGGGTTCCAGACCTTCCTGCGCGCCTATCCGAAGCACGAACTCGCACCCAACGCGCAGTACTGGCTGGGCGAGGCGTTCTTCCGCATGGGCGACTACGCCGGCGCGATCCAGGCGGAGCAGCGGATGCTCAAGGAGCATCCCGACCATCTGAAGGCGCCCGACGCGCTGCTGATCCTCGCCAACGCGCAGGCCGCCAACGGCGACGTGCCGGTCGCGCGGCGCACGCTCGAGGACCTGATCGCGAAGTTCCCCGGCACCGAGTCCGCGGACAAGGCGCGCCAGCGGCTCGCGAAGCTGCGCTGACGGTCGTTCGGAGCCCGCGATGACGACCACCGCCGCGCCCCGCAGCCGCGCCGTGAGGACCCCGGTGCGCGACGCGCCGGCGTCGCCGAAGCTGCGGATCAACGAGATCTTCCACTCGCTGCAGGGCGAGACGAGCCGGGTCGGGCTGCCGACGGTGTTCGTGCGACTCACCGGTTGTCCGCTGCGCTGCGGCTGGTGCGACACCGCCTACGCCTTTCACGAAGGCGACATGCGCAGCGTCGACGAGGTGCTCGCGGTCGTCGCGAAGCACGGCACCCCGTACGTGTGCGTGACCGGTGGCGAGCCGCTGGCGCAGAAGGCCTGCCTCGACCTGCTGCGGCGCCTGTGCGACATCGGCTACGACGTCTCGCTCGAGACCAGCGGCGCGCTCGACATCGGCCCCGTCGACGCGCGTGTGTCGCGCATCGTCGACTTCAAGGCGCCGGGCTCGGGCGAGGTCGACCGCAACCTGTGGTCGAACGTCGCGCACCTGTCGCACCACGACGAGGTCAAGTTCGTGCTGGCCGACCGCGCCGACTACGAGTGGGCCTGCGGCGTCGTCGACACGCACATGCTCGCGGCGCGCTGCCCGGTGCTGCTGTCACCGGTGCACGGCGAACTCGAACCGCGGCAACTGGCCGAGTGGATCCTCGCGGACCGCCTGCCGGTGCGCATGCAGCTGCAGCTCCACAAGCTGCTGTGGGGCGAGGTGCCCGGCCGGTGAGCCTGTCGCCGGCGCGAACGGCGGTCGTGCTGCTGTCCGGCGGGCTCGACTCCGCGACGGTGGCCGCGATCGCGCGCGAGCAGGGCTTCGCCGTCCACGCGCTGTCGGTGCGCTACGGTCAGCGTCACGGCGCCGAGCTCGACGCGGCGCCGCGCGTCGCGGCGCAGGTCGGCGCCACGAGCCATCGCGTCGTCGACGTCGACCTGCGCGCGTTCGGCGGATCGGCACTGACCGATGCCGCGATCGCGGTGCCGACCGACGGCGTGGTGGCCGGCACGATCCCGTCGACCTACGTGCCGGCGCGCAACACCATCCTGCTCGCACTCGCGCTGGCGCATGCGGAAGTGCTCGGTGCACGCGACCTGTTCTACGGCGCCAATGCGGTCGACTACTCGGGCTACCCGGACTGCCGGCCCGAGTTCGTGCTGGCCTTCGAGGCCCTCGCCAACGTCGCGACGCGCGCGGCCGTCGAAGGCAGCCGGCTCACCGTGCACGCGCCGATCCTGCGCATGACCAAGAGCGCGATCGTGCGCGAGGGGCTGCGCCTCGGCGTCGACTTCGCGCAGACGGTGTCGTGCTACCAGGCCGATGCCGACGGCCGCGCGTGCGGCGTCTGCGATGCCTGCCGTCTGCGCCGCGACGGCTTCGCGCAGGCGGGTGTGCCCGATCCGACGCGCTACACGTCGGCGGCGGTGCGCCGCGCCTGACGCGCGGCACGCCGCGACGGCGACATCGATGCCGGTCGACACGCTGAACTGGCTCGTGCCGCTCGCCGGCGCCGTGCTCGGCGCCGTGTTCGGCGCGATCACGCAGCGCACGGGCCTGTGCTCGATGGGCGGCATCGCCGATGCGGTCGGATTCGGTGACACGCAGCGCCTGCGGACCTGGGGGGTCGCGACCGCCGTGGCGGTGCTTGGCACGCAAGCCCTCGCGGCCACGCGCGGCGTGGACCTCGGCGCGAGTCTCTACACCGGCGCGCGCTGGACGTGGCTGTCGCACGCGCTCGGGGGCGCAGCGTTCGGTGTCGGCATGACGCTCGCGTCCGGGTGCGGCAGCCGCAACGCGGTCCGACTGGGCGCCGGCAGCCTCAAGGCGCTCGTGGTGCTGCTGGTGCTGGGCCTGTCCGCGTGGATGACGCTGAAGGGCGCACTGGCGCCGCTGAGGGTGCACGGCCTCGACACGGTCGCGGTCGAACTCGGGCGCGCGCAGGATCTGCCGACGCTGTTCGCCGGCGCCGCGGGTCCGCCGTCGGTCGCGTGGCGGCTCGGGCTCGCGGTCGCGTTCGGGGGCGGCTTGCTCGCGCTCTGTCTCGGCACGCGCATTCACCGACCGCCGACCGGGCATCTGGTCGGCGCCGCGATCGTCGGCCTGGTGATCGCGGGCGGCTGGTGGGTGACGGGCGATCTGGGCTTCGTCGCGGAGCACCCCGACACGCTCGCGCCTGCGTGGGTCGCGACCCAGTCGCACCGGCCCGAGAGCTTCACGTTCGTCGCGCCCGTGGTCGGCGGCCTCGAACTCGCGCTGCTGTGGACCGACGCGTCGCTGCACCCGACGTTCGGCGTCGCGACGCTCGTCGGGACGGTCGCCGGCGCGGCCGTCATGGCGCGCGTCGACGGCAGCTTCCACTGGCAGGGTTTCGCCGATGCGGGCGACCTCGCACGGCATCTGGCCGGCGGCGCACTGATGGGCTTCGGCGGCGTCTGCGCGCTCGGATGCACGACGGGCCAGGGGCTCGCGGGCCTGTCGACGCTTGCGCTCGGGGCCTTCGAGACCGTGGCCGCGATCGCCGTCGGCTGCGTCGTGACGCTCAAGGCGATCGAGCGCGGCGCATTCGGGCACTGACGCGCTGGCGCGGGGCGCGCACGATGCGGACCGCGTCGCCGTTCGGTTGACACCCCACAGGTCGGTGGCTATCTTCCGGCCTCCGTTTTGCGGCGGGCGGTTAGCTCAGCCGGTAGAGCAGCGGACTTTTAATCCGTTGGTCGCGAGTTCGATCCTCGCAC
>JALORJ010000229.1 GCA_025459035.1 Burkholderiales bacterium | reverse complement strand
GCCGTTCGCCGGCTCGGTGCTGGTGGAAGGCAACCGCATCCGCAGCGTCGCACCCGGCGCCACGCCCGTCGCGGTCGACGCCGCGCAGGTGGTCGACGGCCACGGCGCAACGCTGATGCCCGGCCTGATCGAGGCCCATTCGCACCTGTCGTTTCTCGACACCGCGGATCTCGAGAGCCTGGGATTCGTGCCGCCGGAGGAGCACATCCTGCGCACCGTTCGCAACGCAAGGCGCATGCTCGACCAGGGCTTCACGTCGTGCCACAGCGCGGCCGCGGCCAAGGCGCGCCTCGACGTCGTGCTGCGCAACGCGATCGATGCCGGCGAGTTTCCCGGCCCGCGCACGCGCGCCGCGAGCCCCGAACTCGCGACCACCGCAGGTCTCGGCGACGTGCGCCTGCGCCACATGCACCGCGAGACCTTCGCGATCATCTGCGACGGTGCCGACGAGTTCCGCCGCACCGCACGCGAGATGGTCCGCGAAGGCGTCGACACGCTGAAGATCAACCCGTCGGGTGACGAGTTCGTACCGCATGCGCGGGCGCACCAGACGGTGATGACCGAGGCCGAGATCGCCGCGGTGTGCGAGGTCGCCCAGATGCACGGCAAGCGCGTCGCCGCGCACTGCCGCAGCGCCAAGTCGGTGAAGCTGTGTCTGAAGCACGGCGTCGAGGTCATCTATCACGCGACGCTCGTCGACGACGAAGCCTGCGCCGCGCTCGAAGCGGCCCGCGACTGGTGCTTCGTCGCGCCGACGCTCGGCATCAACTACGCGACGCTGCACGAGGCGGGTCCCTGGGGTCTCACCACCGAGATCGCCGAGTCGATGGGGGTGCGCCACGAACTCGAGACCGGCATCGCGAACATGAAGGTGCTGCGCCAGCGTGGGGTACGCCTGCTGCCCGGCGGCGACTACGGGTTCGCATGGAACCCGATCGGCCGCAACGCGCGCGACATCGAGCATTTCGTGCAGTTGCTCGGCTTCTCGCCGATGGACGCGATCCGGGCGGCGACCGAACTGGGCGGTCAGATCATGGGCCGTGGCCACGAACTCGGGCAGATCCGGCCGGGCGCGCTGGCCGACCTGCTGCTGGTGGACGGCAATCCGCTCGCGAACGTCGCGATCCTGCAGGACGCGAACCGACTGCTCGCGATCATGAAGGACGGCGCGTTCCACAAGACGCCGTCTGGCGACACGGCCGCCGCTCGCCGGTCGGCCTGAGCGGCAGGCCCGCCGGCCGCGGCCGGCGGGACGCGGTCAACGGCCCCAGCGCAACGCCGGGGTGTGCACCGGCGCGTCCCACAGCGCTGCAAGTTCGGCGTCGAGTGCCGTCACGGTGAGCGAACAGCCGGCCATCTCGAGAGACGTGACG
The DNA here is from genome assembly GCA_025459035.1 of Burkholderiales bacterium. Taxonomy (GTDB): domain Bacteria; phylum Pseudomonadota; class Gammaproteobacteria; order Burkholderiales. The sequence goes on along the minus strand of JALORJ010000229.1, from coordinate 3,345 downwards.
TACGCACCGGTCAGGTGGCGCACGACCTTCAGCCCGCGTGCGGCGAGGATGCGACGCGCTGCATCCACCATCACGTACAACTCCATCAGCGGCGTGCCGCCGAAGCCGTTGACGAACAGCAGCACCTCCGTGCCGACCGGCGCGGTGAGGTCGTCGACGATCGCGGTCAGCATCTCGTCGGCGATGGCGGTGGCCCCGACAAGCGGCACGCGACGCCTGCCCGGCTCGCCGTGGATACCCACGCCCATTTCCATCTCGTCGTCGGCGAGCGTGAACGTCGGCGATCCCGCCGCCGGTACCGTGCACGACGTGAGCGCCACGCCCATCGATCGCGTCGCCGCGTTCACGCGCCGGCCGAGCGCCGCCAGGGTGTCCAGGTCGGCACCGCGCTCTGCGGCGGCACCCACCAGCTTCTCGACCACCAGCGTGCCGGCGACGCCGCGGCGTCCGGTGGACCATGTCGAGCGCTCGACCGCGACGTCGTCGTCGGTGATCACCGTGGCGATGCCGGCATCGCACAGGTCGGCCGCCATCGAGAAGTTCATGACATCGCCTTCGTAGTTCTTGACGATGAACAGGCAGCCCGCACCGGTATCCACCGCACGCACGGCCTCGACCATCTGGTCCGGGGTCGGGGACGTGAACACCTGCCCGGGACACGCGGCATCGAGCATGCCGTGACCGACGAAGCCGGCGTGCAGCGGTTCGTGACCGGACCCGCCGCCCGAGATCAACGCCACCTTGCCGGGCGTCGGTGTGCGCCGTCGCACGAAGCGGCGATCCGCATCGGCGACGACGAGGTCCGCATGGGCCGCGCAGAAGCCATCGAGGCTCTGCGCGAGCACGGTGTCGGGAGAGTCGACGAGCTTCTTCATGGGCGGGGGCGCTCCGTGGGGGACGGGGAATCGTCGGGATCGGTCTCGGCGAGCCGCGCGATCTGGCGCGCGATCTCGCGGATCGCGTCGTCGACACGCCGGTTGGCGCGCGGGTCGCCGCGGTCGGGCAGCGTGAGCACGAGCGTGCGCGTGCCGGCGGCCGCCACGGGCGGGCCGGCACTGCGCGGATGAGCCACGAAGTACGCGGCGTAGAACTCGGCGCGTTCGGTCGCGGTGAAGTGACACACCTCGAGAATCGTGTCGACGTGACCGGCGGGCACCGGAACGGCGTACGCCGGATTCGTGATCTGCGAGACGAACGAGCGGTTCGTGCCGAGCGCGATCGCGAGTCGATGACGCGTGCCCGACGGGCGGTTGTCGACGACGCGCTTCAGCACCGCCTTGTACGCCGCGACGGCGGCGCCACGATCGAACTCGGGGCTCATCGCACGCCCGCGTCGCGCGGCGTCGCCGTCAGATCGAGCGCGGCGATCGCGCGCTTCACCTCCCCGACTCGCGACGGCGCCATCGACAGCGCACGCAGTCCGCACGCGAGCAGCGCACCGACATGTTCCGGCTCGCCCGCCGCGTCACCGCACAGGCTGGCGTCCACGCCGCGCGCCGTGGCGGCCGCGACCACGTGGGTGATCAGCCGCAGCATCGCAGGCTGCGTCGGTGACGCCAGCGGCGCGAGCGCCTGCACGTCGCGACCGGCCGCCGCCACGTACTGCGCGAGATCGTTCGAGCCGATCGAATAGAAGGCCGCGTCGAACAGGTCGGCCGTCACGGCCGCCGCTGGCACCTCGACCATGATGCCCAGCGCGGGCATCGCGGCTGCGACCCCGTCGCGCCGCAGTGTGTCGACGACGCGCCCGAACAGCGCCCGCGCGGTCTCGAGTTCGTGCGGCTGCGTGACCATCGGCAGCATCACCTTGAGCGGACCGTACGCCGCCGCCCGTGCGAGCGCGGCGAGCTGCACGGCGAACACGTCCTCGCGCGCGAGCGACAGCCGCAGGCCGCGCACGCCCAGGAAGGGGTTGGACTCACCATCGAGCGTGAGCCCGGCGATCGGCTTGTCGCCGCCGGCGTCGAGCGTTCGCACCGTCACCGGACGACCCTCGGCCCATTCGAGCAGCCGGCGATACGCCGCCGTCTGCGTGTCGACGTCGGGCCGCCCGTGCGCCGAGTCGAACAGCAGCTCGGTGCGGACCAGCCCGATGCCGTCGCAGATCGCGGGGTCGACGGCGTCGAGCTCGCTGACGTCGGCCACGTTCAGCATTACCGCGACCCGCGTGCCATCGGCGGAGAGCGCCGGCGCACGCGCGGCCGCGTCGCGCGCTCCGCGCCCGGCGTCGGCGGCGATCCGGCGTGCGTGCGCATGCGCACGGGTCGCCGCCGAGGGCGCGACCACGATCACATCGGCATCGGCGTCGACGAACGCGTCGCCTGCGCACGCCAGCACGTCCGCGCCCACGCCGACCAGCGCGGGCACGCCGCGGGCACGGGCCAGCATCGCCACGTGGCTGGTCGCGCTGCCGCTCGCGAGCACGAGGGCGCCGCCGTCGGACCAGTCGATCGCGAGAAATCGCGATGGCGCGAGATCGTCGGCCACGACGATCGCGCCACGCGGGATCGCGGCCGTCCCGGCGTCGCCGCGCAGCGCAGCCAGCACCCGGTCGCGCAGGTCGCGCAGGTCGGCGGCGCGTGCGCGGAAGTACTCGTCGTCGGCGGCCTCGTAGCCGGCGATCTCGGCCGCCAGCGCCTCATGCCACGCGGCATCGGCGGTGCTGCCGCGTGCGATCGCCGCGAACGCCGGGTCCGACAGCGTGGCGTCGTCGAGCATCGCATCCTGGAACGCGAGCACGTCGGCGGCGTCTGCATCGAGGGTAGGCATCAGCTCCGCGAGCGCTGCACGCGCATTCGCGATCGCGGTGCGCAGCGCCTGCGCTTCGTGCGCGGGTTCACCGGCATCACGCCGTGCCGATGCCACCGCCACGACCTGCGCGATCGGGCCGAGCGCGAAGCCCGGCGCCGCGCGGCTACCCGAGAGCCGGATCTCGGCCATCGGCAGTCACGCCGGAGGGATCGGCGTCGGCGGAGGACGGGGTGTCGTGTTCGTCGAAGGCGCGATCGACCAGCGCCACAAGCGCCGCGACGGCCGCGGCCGCCTCGGGGCCGTCGGCGCGGAAGTGCAGCGTGGTGCCGCGCGCGGCCTTCACGCGCATCACCTTCACCGGGCTTTTCGCGTCGTGCCACGGCCCGTCCGGATCGAGCGCGAACTCGACCCGGCCCTCGAAGCGCTTCGCCAGTTGCGTGAGCTTGACCGAAGGACGGGCGTGCAGGCCGACCGCGTTGACGAGCAACGCGGCACCGGTTCGGACAACGGTCGGGTCGGACATGGCGGCGGGTGGCGGGGGAGAGAGGGGAGAGAGGCTCAGGGTGACGCGAGTTCCTCGGCCGCCGCGCGCAC
>JALORJ010000013.1 GCA_025459035.1 Burkholderiales bacterium | reverse complement strand
ATCTGCCGCTGGACAAACACGGCTTCTGGCCGTCCCAACCAAGGGATGCAGGTGTCGATGCGAGGGTGGAATGTCCGTTCTTCGACCCTCCCGACGCCTCGCCCAAGCCAGTCGTAGCCGGGAGAGACTTCGACTTCTGCGTGCTCGCGATGGGCGTCGGTGCGGTGCAGCCTGTCATGCAGGCGGCGCTGGACAGCGCGACGGAGGCCGCGAAGACCCGGTGGGCGAACATGTTCGCCCACGTCAGGACCATGCCGACGCAGGCCGCACAGGTATGGATGACCGACTCGCTCACCCAGCTCCGCTGGCCTGCGTCACCGCCGACGCTGGCGGGGCTCGATGCCGCCTTCGACACCTGGGCGGACATGTCGCAGACCATCCCGACCGAGCACTGGCCGGAACCGCCGAGCGGTCCGCAAAGCGTCGCCTACTTCTGCGGTGCGCTGCCCGAGGCAGTGAATGCCAAAGGCACGCTCGACGACGAGAAGCACTTCCGTGATCCATCGACCGTCGCGTTCTGGGGTAACGGCCGCACGAGCGGCTTCTTCCAGAAGACGATGCTGCGGGTGCTGCCCGGGCTTGCCGGGGCACCCGGGACTCTCGACCCCAAGAAGATCGTCGGGGGTATCGGGCCGGATTCACAGGGGCTGTTCGTCAAGGTCAACGTCTACCCGTCCGACCGTTACACCTTGACGCGTCCCGGCTCGTCGCGACACCGGATCTCGCCGCTCGACGTCGAGTTCTCGAATCTGACCATTGCAGGCGACTGGACGCAGTGCGGCTTCAACGGCGGCTGCGTCGAGGCTGCCGTCATTTCCGGCAAGCTCGCTGCGCATGCCCTGTCAGCGTGGCCTCCGCTCGCGTCGATCGTCGGCTACGACCACCCCTGACACGGCGCACGCGTAGCCCATGACGACCAAGCCTCCGGTCTCCCGTACCGCACCGATTCGCAAGGCGGGCGGGCTCTATCGCAGCCCGGCGGCCGCGGCCGCCCGCCGCAGCGACGTGGTCGACGCGACTGCGCCGAGATACTCGACGACGCTGGAGTCCGGCGAGGATGCAGTGGTGTACGGCGTGCGCGCAGGCTATCGCGTCCTTGACGCGCAGCTCGCACGCGGCGCGCGATACGCACGCGACCTGCGTGAGCGATACGCGCGGCAGCATGGGTCGGACGGTGCCGCCTCGGAAGCGTCCGAGGACCTCCTGAAGTCATGGGGTCGCTTCGGCGGCGAGATCGGCGAGACACTCCTCAAGACGCCGGACCTGGTACGTGCGGTCACGCAGTGGCTCGCACGGGGCACGCCGAAGGACGGCGCGGCCGGCAGCAGGGGCCTGTCTCCGTCGTCGCAGGCTGCGATGCTCACCGCCTTGGTGCAGGGCCTGGGACTGACCGTCGGCGGAACCGGTGGCTGTGCAACCGAGCCGAGAACGCTACCTGCGGAGCAGACACGGTTGCGTTGCGTGGTGGTGTCGGCGTCACTGGAATGCGATGCCGAAGCATGGCTGTTCCGGCCGATCGATGCGGCGTCGCCCGTGCGCGCGAGCGCCGCGACCAGGTCGCCCCCCGGCCCCACCCTGACCATCGCGACGACAGCGGAAGGAGCCGATCGTCGCCTGAAGGTGCATGTGCCCGACGCGGTACCCGCCGGGACCTACCACGCGCTTCTCGTCGATGGGATCGACGAGTACCTGAGGCTGGTCGAAAACCTGCCCTACCTGCACACGATCGCCGACGACTATCCGCGACGCGGCGGCAAGATGATGCGTTCGACGTTGTGCCTTGCGATCACGGCAGCGCTGGGCGGGGATGTCGAGGACGCGGTGCTGCCCGCCGTGTCGATCGAACTGCTCCACAACGCGTTGCTGGTCCACGACGACATCGAGGACGAGAGCGACGAGCGTCGTGGGCGCCCGACGCTGCATCGCCTGCACGGGATTCCTCTCGCGATGAACGCAGGCGCACTGCTCAGTCTTCTGAGCTGTCGCCCGCTGCAAGACAGCGCGAAGCGCCTCGGCCCGCGGCTCGCTGCCTCGTTGCTGCAGGAGACGGAGCGCGTCGCCTGGGAGTCGGCCGAGGGTCAGGCGCTCGAACTCGGCTGGCGCCGGGACAACAGGCTCGACATCACCGATGACGACTATCTCGTGATGGTCTTGAAGAAGACCTGCTGGCTCGCGACGATCCACCCGTGCCGCGTGGGTGCGCTCGTCGCCAGTGACGGGGCGATCACCGACGACCGGTTCGTCGCGTTCGGCTTCTTCCTCGGCGCTGCCTTCCAGATCCACGACGATGTGCTGAACCTCACCAGTCCGGCGTCGGCGACCGGAAAGGAAGCTGACGGTGACCTCTGGGAAGGCAAGCGGACCCTCATGCTGAGACATGTGCACCAGGCGGAATCCGCGGACGGGCAGGCGCGGATTGCCGCGCTGCTCGGGCAGCCTCGACTCGACAAGTCCGCCTCGGAGGTTGCATGGCTGCGTGCGCGCATGGATCACCACGGCTCGATCGAGCACGCGCGCGCGGTCTCGCACGGACTCGCCGGGGCGGCGCAGGCCGAACTCGACCACCTGCTTCGCGGACTGCCGGACTCGCGCGACGCCGCCTTCGTGCGAGCGTTGATCGCGTGGGTCCTGCGGCGCACCACATGAACTCGACACCCATGTCACCCTGGAGCCGGAAATGCCGCCGATCCTGATCTACGGTGCGACCGGATTCACCGGGCGTGCGATCGTGAAGGCCCTGCGCGCCCTGGATCCACCGGTGCCGTTCGTCTGCAGCGGTCGCGACGCGACGGAGCTGGCACGGCTGCAAGCCCGGCTCGACACGGACTCGAAGTCCGACGCACCCCGTCCGCTTCTGTGGCGAGTCGCCTCGCTCGACGACCGCAACGCACTGGACCGCGCGCTCGACGGCGTCGCCGTCGTCATCAACGCTGCCGGTCCGTTCGAGCGCACCGCCGTGCCCCTTGCGCGCGCGTGCGCGCGCACGAAAGCCGCATACCTCGACACATCGGGCGAGTACGCCGACTTTGCCGTGCTTCGCGACCTGCGCCGGTCGGACGCTGCGACACGAGCGATTCCGATCCTCTGTGGCGTCGGCTTCACACCGGTGTTCGCGACCGAGATGGCCCGGCTGATGCAGCAGGCTTTCGCGGAGTGCGGCTCGAAGGGAAAGACCGTACGCGTCGCGATGGCGATGCCCACGCGCAGTTCCCGGGGCAGTGCGCGCAGTGCGCTGCGCGCAGCCGCGAACGCCTTCGTCGTTCGTGGCACGGTCGCGACCGCCGTGCCGAGCGGCTCGCTGGAACGCAGCTTTCCCGTCAGCGGTCACGAGCGGCGCGCAGCAGTCTGCGGAATCCTGACGCTCGCCGAACTGGACCAGATCGGGCGCGGGCTCGGTATCGAGAACGTCGAGTGCTACTTCGAGATGCACGCGCTCACTCGCACGGTGATGGCCGGGGCCGGGTTGCTGCATACGCTCGATCGCTTCGTGCCGTGGACGGTGCCGGTCGACCGCGCGATGCGCTGGCTGCCGGAGGTGTTCGACATGCGTGTCGACCGGCACCTCGAGGATCCGCCGAAGCTCGTGTGCGTCGAGATGGAGGACGACCTGCAACGCCGTGCCACCATGATTCTCGAGGGGGGCGACCACTACGACTCGACAGCGGAGCTTGCGACGGCTGTCGCGGTCGACCTGCTCCAGTACCGGGCGACCAGCGGATCGTGGACCGGAATGTGCAACGAAGACGGGGTCGGCTGGGCATCGCTGGTACGGGACGGGCAGCACCCCGCCGGCGACGTCCTCTACAAGCACCTGGGCAGGACGAGAGGCTTCTTCGCCACGCGCCGTCTCCACGCACACACAGCGAGTCATGAAGGTTTGCGCAAGGTCCTCGCGTCGGTGCTCGACCGGTGGAATGTGTTCGGCGCGGCGCCAGTGCTCGCTTAGTGCGCCCACGTTCGCCTTCGACTGCAACCACCGTGTCTCTGCCGCAGCCGCCGTCCTGGTACGGGACGCTGGCCGAGTACGCGCGACCTGCCGCGTTGCCCGGCTACTGCGCCCCCTCGGTCGTGGACTATTGCTTTCGGGGCGTCTGCCTGCGGTCCGTCACCGTGCAGGCCGACCATGCATCCCTCACGCAGGCCGTTCAGGATTGCCTGGGAGGGGACCATGTCCTCGCCCACTCGGCCGACGACGAAGGCCGTGCGCTGGTCCACGTCGACCTGATCCGCTACGCCGACATGCGCCATGGATCCTGCGACGCTCTGCCACCGAGCGATCCACGGCTGATCGGGCAGCAGAACGAACTCGTGTTTCGCTGCAGCGTCCGTCCGGCTCTGGCGGGTACGAATGTCCAGCCGCCGAGAGCGGTTTTCGTACCGTTCATCTTCGTCGACTTCCAACCGTCGGCGCTCGTCGGCCGTAGAGCGGCGGGCTATCCGAAACTGATGGCCGCATTCTTGCCGCGCGGGTGGACTTGCTCGGATCCTGCCGGTCCTGTCGAGATCGTGGCCAACGGTGCCGACGCGAACCGCTCGCGCATCCGCTTTCCGATCGGACGCCCGTCGGCATGGAGTGCGCCGCAGCCACTTCCGAGGCAGCACTTCACGCAGCGGTGCCACCCGATCCTCTCGGCCTCCATGCAGGTCGTGAACGACTGCCCGCCGAACCCTCACGGCGACTCGATCCGGAGATTCCAGCGCGGTCCGCTTGCGGATCTCGCCCGGGCCGATGTCGAGTTGCAGGACCACCCGCCGCTCGAGCTGCTCGGACCCGATGGCGCCACGATCTTCGATGCGCTCGGCCTCGTCGGTGACGAGAACCGCGACGCGGACATGTTCACGGTCCCGGTGACCGGAGCCTCGGCAGCGCGCTTCGGCCGTTCGCGGTGGCAGGAGTTGCTCTGACAGGTCAGCCTGTCGCGCCCCTCATCTGCGCCATCACCCGCTCGTAGTACCCCATCAGGTACCACTCCCCGTACGCGCGGCTCAACTCCAAGGCCTTCGCCGCGCGCTCCTTTGCCTTCGCCAGGTCGCCGGCCTTGGCGTGAGCCTCGGCCAGCCCCGCGTAGACGTATGCGGCGTTCACCTCGCCGCCCATGTCGTGGTACGCCTTGAGCCAGCCCTCGGCGGTCGCGATGCCGAGTTCGAAATCGCCCAGCATCGCCTTGGCGACACCCCACTGGTTCTTCGCGCAGGCAAGCCAGATCAGGATCTTGTGCTCCTCCGCGATCGCGATCGCGATCTCGGCCTCGCGCACACAGTCCTCGAAACGCGACTGGAGCTGCTCGAACATCGCCGCGTACGTGTGCGCGAAGGCACGCTCGTACGGTCGGTTCAGTGCATCGGCCGTGGCGATCGCATCCTCGATCGCGGCACGGCCGCCGGCAGCATCGCCCTGCAGCAGCAGGTTGTGCGACAGCAGGCTCAGCGCCGCCACGCGCGGGTCCTGCGGTGCAGGCCACGCGAGGTTCGCGCCGTCGCTCGCGCGGTAAAGCTCGGCGGCGGTACGCAGCGAGGTCGCAGCCTCGACCAGCTCACCGGCAAAGGTGCGCGAATAGCCGAGGGTCACGTGGCCTTCGATCAGGAATTCGACCTTGCCCGTCTCTTCTCCCAGACGCAGACACTGCCGCGCGAGGTCGAGCGCGACGTCCGGTTGGGCACGCACCGTGTAGAACGCCCACAGTCCGCGCAGTACGGGGAAGAGGTCGGCGACGTTGCCGAACAGGTCGCACAGCTCGCGCGCACGGCGATACGACTCGGCCACGATCGGCGACGCGTACCCGAGCCACGACGACGCCGACAAGCCGTGCTGGATGCGCGCGCCCAACTCCGCCTCGAGCTTCGCCAGGCCGTCCGGGAGAGAGGCCACGAGCTGCAGCGCGTTGCCGAACTGCGCGGTGGCCTCCGGAAACGCGGCCCGCGCGAACGCCGATGCGCCGGCGGCCATGCGGCAGGGCAACGCCAGATGCGGGAGGCCGGCTTCGGCGTAGTGAAATGCCAAGGTTTCCGGACGCAGCTTCGCGGCCTGCGGGTCGAGCTTTTCGATGCCCTCCGCTGCGCGGCGGTGCAGCTCTTCGCGCCGGCCGCGCACGAGACTCCGATAGGCTGCCTGCTGGATCAGCGCGTGGCGGAACGCGAGCGACTGCCGCTCGGATTCGCCGCGCGACACCACCAGACCCGAGCGCACGACCTGCTCGATGTCACCGGTCAGCGCGTCGACCGGGCGCCGCAGTGCCTCCGCGACCAGCGACACATCGAACTCACGGCCGATCACGGCGGCGACCTGGGCGATCTCCTTCGCCGCACCGAGGCGATCGAGACGCGCGGTGATCAGTTCCTCGATGCGCACCGGCAGCCCGACGCCGCCTTCGAGCGCGTGCTGTGCGAGCTCCTCCGCATTCAGCGGCAGCCCTTCGCTTCGCACGACGATCGACTCGACCGCCTCGGGCGACAGCCGGTTGTCGCGGTCGACCTGCAAGACCAGCTTTCTCACGTCGTCGTGGGTCAACGGCCCCACATCGAGCGTCACCGCGTTCGCACGTGCGCGCCAGGCCGGCATTTCGTCTGCTGCGACCGGGCGCGACGTCACGAGCAGCAGCACCGGGCGCGACTCGATGTGCACAACCAGCATCTCGATCAGATCCCGCGTCGTGCGGTCGGTCCAGTGCCAGTCCTCGAACAGCAGCACCAGCGGCCCGTGGCGCACGAGTTCGTCGACGTTGTCGCGCAGCACTTCGAGCAGCCGCTCGCGTCGGCGTTCAGGGGTGTCGTCGATCGCGCCATAGCGCTCGGTCACCGGCAGACCGAGCATGTCGCCCACGTAGCGACCGAGCCGACGGCGTCGATCGTCCCTCGGGTCCGCATCGCCCAGCAGTGCGTCGAACTTGAACAGACGCTGCTCCGGCGTGTCGTCGACTTCGAAGCGCGCGTCGATCTCGATCCGGCGCACGATCGGATACAGGGTCGTGTTCTCGAAGCGTTCCGATGCGAGGTAGGGGAGCACGCAGCCCGCGTCGGGACGTATCCGTCGCACCAGTTCCGCGGCAAGGCGCGACTTGCCGGTTCCGGCTTCTGCGGTCATGTACACCGCCTGTCCACGACCTTCGCGCGCGTCTTGCCACGCCCGCTCGAGCACACCAAGTTCCGCGGTGCGGCCGACCATTGCGTTCGTCATCGGCACATCCACCTCGGGCCGCTCGCGGCTCAGCAGATGCACGGCAACGGGTTCGTCGAAGCCTTCGATCTCGCGGCGCCCGAGCGCGGTTGTCTCGAACGCCCGCGCGCCCAGCTGGCGCGTCGCATCGTCCAGCAGCACGTCGCCGATCCCGGCCTGCGACTGCAGGCGATGCGCGAGGTTGGGGGCGGGGCCGATCAGCACCGGCGGCAGCGCGGTGTCGTACGCGAAGACCACGACGCGTCCGGTGGCGATTCCGATGCGGGCACGCAGGCGATCGCTGTCCTTGCGGGCGAGCTGCCCGACGATCTCCAGCGCGGCGCGAAGCGCAGCCTCGGCGGATCCCTCGCGGGCGGCCGGAAAGCCGAACAGCGCGTACAGGCCGTCGCCCATGCGTTCGCGCCTGAACCCGTCGTGCCGCATCACGACCGACTCCACGACGTCGAAGAACTGGGTCAGCACGTCCACGTAGTCGTCGACCTCGAGGCGATTGGCCATTGCCGTCGAACCGACCAGATCGACGAACATCACGGTCGACTGGCGGACCTCGATCGCGCCCGTCGGTGCTCTACTGCGGCCCTTGCCGTCGTCCATCGTTCCCCCTGAACCGCATCGCATGCCGATCGCGATCCGCCAGAAGCCGCCGTGTCACCAGATCCAGGACGTGCAGCGCGAACTCGGGACTCACGTAGAACATCTGCCGCACCTTGCCTGCCGTCAGCACGAACAGCTGCGTGTCCTCGGTGCAGACGGCGCTGGTGGTGCGGCGTCCGTCCGGGGACAGCAGACCGATCTCGCCGAACCAGTCGCCCGGACGCATCGCGACGTCGATCTCGGGCAGGAGCAAGCGTCCGCCCTGCACGCGATACATCGCGTCGGCGCGGTCGCCGCGCGCGAACAGGCGATCGCCCGCACGTAGTTCGAGCTGGTCGACGTGAGGCATGAGCGCCGCCAGCCCGGTGTCGCCCGCCAGCGCTTCGGACACCAGCTGCTGCAGCACGCCGGGCAGCCGCAGCGCGATCCATGTCGCCTCGAAGCGGTTGCGCGCCCCCAGCTTGCGCAGCACCGCGCTGACCTGGATGCGTACGGTGCCTTCGGCCACGCCGCGGCGTTTCGCGATCTCGGCATTCGTGTGACCGCGCGCGAGCAGCGTGAGCACCTGCTCCTCTGCATCCGTCAGACCGAAGCCGGGTGGCGGATCGTCCCGGCCTGCCGTCGGATGCAGCGGGTCGAGCGCGCGACGGCCGCGTGGGTCCGTCAGCGTCGCCGCATACGCGATCAGACTCTGCAGCGCGCTGCGCACCCCGGCGCGCCCGAACCACGCGGGCACGACTGCCGCGCCGGCGACGTGCGCGCCGTCGCGCTCGGCGGAGGCATCCTCGGCACGGTCGATCGCGAGCACCACCACCTTCGGAAAGCGTCGCCGCAGCGCCGCGACCCCACGCGCAAGGTCGCGGCCCAGCATCGCGCGCTCGACGATCGCCAGCACGACGCGCGCGGCCTCGGGCAGCGGTGCGTCGACATCGCGGACGTCACGCTGCACGCACAGCCAGCCGGGCGTCAGCTCGCGCAGCAGGTCGCTCACCGCGTCCGCGTACAGGCCCTCGCCCACCGAAACCAGCGCCATGTCCAGCGTGTCGTCTCCCCGGTACGGACGCGTGCCGCGTCTCGTCGATCGAACGCATTCGTCTGGAATATAGGCACGAAGCGCCAGCGCTGATCAACCGTGCGCGGACTCGGTGCAGCCCGGCCGCCGGCTGCACCCTGCAAAGGCGTCGCGGACCGCTGCGCGCCCGGAGCGCGCAGGCCATTGATCTCGAACGAAACGCCGGTCGCGAACCTCGTGACCGTGCAGGTTCAGCCACGGCGCCCTGCGCGCCGGAGCGCAGGGCGGGGACCGCGCCGCGCGTCAGGCGGCGCGGCGCGGGACTTCGACGTCGCGTGAAGCGGGGTTTGCGAACGCCTCCAGCAGCCCCGCCTCCTTCGCCTTCGCCGCCTGCAGGTGCCGCTCCTTGACGTGCCCGTAGCCGCGGATGTCCTCGGGGATCGCCGCGATCTGCGCGGCGATCGCGACGTTGCCGGCGTCGAGCTTCGCCAGCAGATCGCGCACCGTCGTCTCGTACGTGTCGATCAGGGCGCGCTCGGTGCGGCGCTCGTGCGTGTAGCCGAAGACATCCAGTGCCGTGCCGCGCAGCCCGCGCAGCTTGGCCAGCAGCTTGAACGCGTGCCACACCCACGGGCCGTACTCGCGCTTGCGCAGCTCGCCGGTGACCGGATCGCGCTTGCTGAACAGCGGCGGCGCGAGGTGGAAGTGCAGCTTGTAGTCGCCCTCGAACTGCGCGCCGAGCTTCTCGGCGAACTCGCCGCTCGTGTACAGCCGCGCGACTTCGTACTCGTCCTTGTAGGCCATCAGCTTGAAGAAGTAGCGCACGACGGCGTCGGTCAGCGCGGTGCTGCCGGGCGCGACGCGGGCCTCGGCGGCGCGCACCTGCTCGACCAGCGCCGTGTAGCGCTGCGCCCACGCGGCGTTCTGGTAGTCCGTGAGGAAGGCCTGGCGCCGCGCGATGCGCTCCTCCAGCGTCTCGGCCTTGCGCGTGCTCTGCACCTTCACCGCCTTCGGCGCGATCAGCCGCTCGACAGCCTTCAGATCGACCGCGGCACGGCGGCCCCACAGCAGCGCGGCCTGGTTCATCTTGACCGCGGCGCCGTTGAGCTCGATCGCCTTGTCGATCGCCTCGACCGACACCGGCACCAGCCCGCGCTGGACCGCGAAGCCCAGCATGAACATGTTGGTCGCGATCGAGTCGCCCATCAGCGCGGTCGCAATGCGCGTGGCATCGACGAACTCGGCGTGATCGTCACCGACGCCGTGTCGCACGGTGTCGCGCAACGACGCGCCCGGCACGCGGAACTCGGCGTTGCGCGTGAACGCGCCGGTGATCTGCTCGTGCGTGTTGACCACCATCTTCGTGCCCGGACGGGTGATGTCCATGGCCTTCTGGCTGGCCGACACGACGAGGTCGCAGCCCAGCACGAGGCTCGCGCCGCCCGAACCCAGCCGCACGGTGCGGATCTCGTCCGGATGCCGCGCGATCTGCAGATGGCTGAAAACCGCGCCGCCCTTCTGCGCGAGGCCGGCCATGTCCAGACCGCCGAAGCCCTTGCCCTCGAGGTGCGCGGCCATGCCGACGATGGCGCCGATGGTCACCACGCCGGTGCCGCCGACACCCGTCACGAGAATGCCGTACGGCGCGTCGAGCGCCGGTTGCACCGGCTCCGGCAGGGCCGGGAACAGCACCTCGGTGTTCTCGCCGGCCGGCTTCGCGGCGACCGGCTTGCGCAGCCCGCCACCGTGCACGGTGACGAAGCTCGGGCAGAAGCCCTTCACGCACGAGTAGTCCTTGTTGCAGGACGACTGGTCGATCAGGCGCTTGCGACCGAACTCGGTCTCGAGCGGCGTCACCGACACGCAGTTCGACTTCACGCCGCAGTCGCCGCAGCCCTCGCACACCAGGTCGTTGATGAACGCGCGCTTGGGCGGATCCGGGTACTCGCCGCGCTTGCGCCGCCGCCGCTTCTCGGAGGCGCAGGTCTGGTCGTAGACGATGACCGTCACGCCCTCGATCTCGCGGAACTCGCGCTGCACGGCGTCGTAGTCGTCGCGGTGATGCACGGTCACGCCGGGCGCGAAGCCGGCATCGGCCGGGTACTTCTCCGGCTCGTCCGTCACCACCGCGACGCGCTTCGCACCTTCGGCAGCCACCTGCCGCGTGATCTGCGGCACGGTCAGCTGGCCGTCGTGCTTCTGGCCGCCGGTCATCGCGACCGCGTCGTTGTAGAGGATCTTGTAGGTCATCGTCACGCCGGACGCGACCGCTGCGCGCACGGCGAGATAACCCGAGTGGAAGTACGTGCCGTCGCCGATGTTCTGGAAGATGTGCTTCGTCTTCACGAACGGCGCCTCGCCCATCCAGCTCGCGCCCTCGCCGCCCATCTGCGTGTAGCCGGCGGTGTTGCGGTCCATCCACTGCGCCATGTAGTGGCAGCCGATCCCCGCCACCGCGCGACTGCCTTCGGGCACCTTGGTGCCGGTGCTGTGCGGGCAGCCCGAGCAGAAGTACGGCGTGCGGTCCATCGCCGGCTTCTCGAGCACGCGCCCGCGCAGCTGCTCCTGCGCCTCGACGCGCGCGCGCAGCTGCGCGTCGTCGATGTGTTCCAGCAGACGGCGCCCGATCGCGATCGCGATCGTGTTCGGGTCGAGCGCGCCGTTGCTCTGGAACAGCGTCGCGCCGTGCTCGTCGCGCTTGCCCACCAGCGCCGGCGCCTCGGCCATGCCGTACAGCACCTCCTTGAGCTGCGGCTCGACCAGTGCGCGCTTCTCTTCCACCACGACGATCTTGCGCAGCCCCTGCGCAAAGGCACGGGCGCCGACGGGTTCGAGCGGCCACGTCATGCCGATCTTCCACACGCGCAGGCCCAGCCGCTTCGCCTCGGCGTCGTCGATGCCGAGGTACTGCAGCGCCTGGCGCACGTCCATGTACGACTTGCCGCAGGTGGCCACGCCGAGCGTTGCCTGCGGGCTGTCGAGCACGATGCGATCGAGGCGGTTCGCGCGCGCGAACGCCTTCACCGCCTCGATCTTCACGTTGTGCAGCCGTGCTTCCTGGTCGAGCGGCGCATCGGGGAAGCGGATGTGCACGCCGTCGGCCGGCATCGCGAAGTCGTCGGGGATCACGATCTGCACGCGGCCCGGGTCGACGTCGACCGATGCGGTCGCGTCGATCACGTCCTTCATCGACTTCAGACCGACCCAGCAGCCCGACCAGCGCGACAGCGCCCAGCCGTAGAGGCCGAAGTCGAGCAGGTCCTGCACGCCGGCCGGGTTGAGCACCGGGATCATCGCGTCGACCATCGCGAACTCGCTCTGGTGCGCGGTCGTCGACGACTCGCAGGTGTGGTCGTCGCCCATCAGGCAGATGACGCCGCCCTTCGGGCTGGTGCCGGCGAGGTTGCCGTGGCGGAACGCGTCCCCGGTGCGGTCGACGCCCGGCCCTTTGCCATACCAGATGGCGAACACGCCGTCGAACTCGCTCTGGCCGTTGAGCTGCGTCTGCTGACTGCCCCAGCACGCCGTGGCGGCGAGATCCTCGTTGACGCCCGGCTGGAAGTGGATGTGGTGCTGCTGCAGCACCTTCTTCGCGGACATCAGCTGCTGGTCGTACGCGCCGAGCGGCGATCCGCGATAGCCCGAGATGTAGCAGCCGGTGTGCACACCCTCGGCCGCGTCGCGGCGCTGCTGCATCAGCGGCAGCCGCACCAGCGCCTGCGTGCCGGTGAGGAAGATGCGCCCGCTGTCGAGCAGGTACTTGTCCGAGAGGGAAACGTTCAGCAGAGCCATGCGCGCAACCTCCTTGGCCCCGTGCGGCCGATCGTCTGCGCCGGAGCCCGGTCGGACCCGCCACGCGAATGACCCTGCCGGGGCGTCGCACTTTTGCCGCGGACGCAACAATCGTCCGCAAACCTCGATGGTATGGTCGCCGCGCTCGCAGGTGGGCGCCTTGCCGGGCCACAACATTCTTTCCGGGGCATTCGCAATCCGATGGAAAACCTGGCCGGACTCGCCGTCTTCGCCCGTGTCGTCGAGGCGCAGAGCTTCTCCGAGGCCGCACGGCGGCTGGGCATGTCGCCGTCGATGGTCAGCAAGCAGGTCGCGAAGCTCGAACGCAACCTCGGCGCACGGCTGCTCAACCGCACAACGCGCAAGCTGTCGATCACCGAGGTCGGCGCCACGGTCTACGAGCACTGCGCCCGCATCGCGCGCGAGGCCGAGCAGATCGATCTGGCGGTGTCGCAGCTGCAGTCCGAGCCGCGCGGTCGGCTGAAGGTCAGCGCCCCGGCCGCGTTCGGCATGCTGCACATGGCGCCGCTGTCGGCCGCTTTCCTGCGCAAGTACCCCGAGGTCGCCATCGAACTGGTGCTCAACGACCGCGTCACGGTCGACCTTGCCGACGACGGCCTCGACTGCGCGATCGTGGTGGCGTCAGGCCCGTCCGAGAACGTCGTCGCGCGTCGCCTGGCCGCGATCCGCTGGGTGCTGTGCGCCTCGCCCGACTACCTGTCGCGCCACGGCGCTCCGCAGAGCGTCGCCGACATCGCGAAGCACAACTGCCTCGTCTATCCCGAACTGCAGCAGGCCGGCGCGTGGATCTTCCGCCGCGGCGACGCCGAACAGCGCGCCGACGTGCACACCAACTTCCGCGCCAACTCGAGCCTCGCGATCCGCGGCGCCACGCTCGGCGGTGCCGGGCTCGCGGTGCTGCCGACGTTCGTCGCCGGCGCCGACCTCGAGTCCGGTGCGCTGCAGCGCGTGCTGCCGGACTGGCAGCCGTTCCGCAACAGCGAGTTGCAGGCGGTGTACCTGCCGGGGCGGCCGTTGCCGGCCAAGCTGCGGGCCTTCCTCGACACCTGCGCCGAGACCTTCGGCCCCGTGCCGTACTGGGACCTGGAAACCTGAGCACCGCCGCCGCGATCCGGCGCCACGCCCGAACGCGGGCGCGTCGCCGGGCGTCCGCCGTCAGCGCGTGAGCGTCACCTTGCCGGCATGCGCCGCGCGCTCGAGGTGCTCGTAGGCGGCACGGGCATCGTCGAAGCCGAAGTTGCGGTCGACCGGCGGACGCAGACCGCTCGCGGCGATCGCGCGGTTCATCTCGTCGAACATCTCGCGCGAGCCGACATAGATGCCGTGCACGCGGATGTGCTTGCGCAGGATCGCCGCGGTCGACACCGCGCCGTTGACGCCGGTCAGCACGCCGATCAGCGGCAGATGTCCGCCGGGGCGCAGCGCGGCGAGCGACTTGTCGAAGGTGCCGGGGCCGCCCACCTCGACCACGATGTCGGCACCGCGCCCGTTGGTGATGTCGAGCACCGCGCGGTCCCAGTCGGGCTGCGCGCGGTAGTTCACCGTGTGGTCCGCGCCCAGACGGCGCGCGATGTCGAGCTTGGCGTCGCTGCTCGACGTGACGATCGTCGTGGCGCCGTGCAGCTTCGCGAACTGCAACGCGATCAGCGACACGCCGCCGGTGCCCAGCAGCACGACGGTGTCGCCCGCCCGGATGCCCGACTCGCGCACCAGCGCGTTCCACGCCGTCACCGCCGCGCACGGCAGCGACGCGGCCTCGGCGTCGGTCAGGTGCGCCGGCACCTTCACCACGCCCTCGGCCGACAGCACGACGTACTCGGACAGCATGCCGTCGATGGCGCCGCCCAGCGCCGTGTTGCCGGCATCGCCCGGAATGTCGCCGGCGATCCAGCCCTGCATGAAGATCCCGGCGACGCGGTCACCGACGGCCACGCGCGTGACACCGGCGCCGACTTCCTCGATCACGCCGACGCCGTCCGACAGCGGCACGCAGCCGGCGCGTGGCGGGCCGTAGCGACCGCCCGCGACCAGCAGGTCGCGGTAGTTGAGCGACCAGGCCGTGGTGCGGATGAGCACCTGACCGGGACCGGGGCGGGGCACATCGCGTTCGACGCGGGTGAGGCTGTCCAGGCCGGTGACGGCCGCGAGTTCGTAGCGTTGCATGCGTGGGGTCCGTGTCGGGAGCAGGAAGAAAAATGCCGGCCTCGATGCTCTCGCATCGGGCCGGCATGAACGTCGGAAGACTTTCCGACGCGGAGGAACAGGTGACGTTCCCGCCGCGGTCGTCGGCGCGGCGGGGAACGGGGCCGCGCGCGCGGACCGCGGGACGCGATCCGGTGCGCGGCGGCCGGTGAGGCGCGCCGCTGCGCGGTGCGTCAGCGTGCGCAGGTCGCCGCGACCAGCCGCGCCTCGGCGCTGCGTGCCACGGGCTTCACGAACACGGCGTCGCCCATCGTGTCGGCCCAGACCACGCGGCCGTCGCCGAGCGAGCCCTCGTGGAAGGTCCAGTCGGTCAGCGCGACGGTCTGGGCACGGCAGTCGATCTCGTAGTGCAGCCGGGCCGAGCGGTGCGGGTAGTGCCCCCCGAACGACTGCGGGGCGTCGTAGCTGCGCAGCACCCAGCGGTCGGCCCGCGCCGTGCCGGCGGGTGCGGCCGCGTCGTCGACGAAGGTCAGCGTGTCGCCGCTGGACGGCGTGGCGAGCAGCTGCCAGGTCGAAGCACCGGCCGAGGTCGTGAAGGCAAGAGCCGCCGCAGTGGCGGCAAGAGCGATGCGGAAGTTCATGGCGAAGGTCCTGAAGAGAGCGTCGAAGAAGGGCGGTGGCGTCCGGCCTTGCACTGCTCCTCCAGCACGGCGCCACGTCATGGCATGCAACGTAGCGACGCGGTCCGCGGCGCGGTAGGCGCACCCCGGGAATGCCAGCCATGCACCGGCACGCCGGGGGGCGACCGGGCCAGCGGCCAGAATCGACACGCCCGCAGACCCGACCCCGGAGGCGCCTCGCATGGATCTGCTGCATCACCTCGCCCTGTTCGTGCGCGCGGTCGAGACCACCAGCTTCACGCAGGTCGCGCGCGAGTCGAACCTCACGCAGCCGACCGTGAGCCGCCAGATCGCGCAGCTCGAGGCGCATGTCGGGACACTGCTGGTGCACCGCGGCGCGCGCGGCCTCGTGCCGACCGAAGCGGGTGCGGCGCTCTACCCGCGCGCCAAGCGGATGCTCGAACTGGCGAGCGAGTTCAAGGACGGCTGGCGCGCCGAGGGCGAGCGGGTGTCGGGGATGCTCCGGATCAACGCCCCCGTCGCGTTCGGCGAGGTCTGGGTCGCACCGTTGCTGGTCGATCTCGGTGTCCGCTACCCGGAGCTGTCCTTCGACCTCGTGCTGTCGGACCGCCCGCTCGATCTCGTCGAGGAAGGCATCGACATCGCCGTGCGCTTCGGGCCGATCCCGTCGGTGCGGCTCAAGGCGCGCCCGCTGGGTGCGAGCCTGCAGGTGTGCCTCGCAGCGCCCGAGTACCTCGCGCGCCACGGCGAACCGGACCACCCGAGCCGGATCGCCGAGCATGCGTGCCTCGTGAACCCGCACGTGTCACCGGACGACCGCTGGCAGTTCGTCTGTCGCCAGAACGGCGTCACGCAGGTCGAAGTCCACGGTCCGATCCGCTCCAACAACCTCCGCGTGCTCCGCGAAGCGGTGCTCGCCGGGCGCGGCATCGCCGTCGGTCCGCTGTGGCTCTACTTCGACGATCTGCAATCCGGCCGGCTCAGGCGCGTGCTCGCCGACTTCGAGTCGGCGCCGCTCCCGGCACACGCACTGATGCCGCCGGGACACCACATGCCCGAGCGCGTGCGGGTGTTCCTCGAGGCGCTGCAGCACGCGTTCCGCACGGCACCGGCCTTGCAGGCCACGGCGGGTTGAGGAACGCGCGGGGCCCCTCGCCAGGCGGGCTCAGCCGACCCAGCTCGCGACCGTCACCAGCGCGATCAGCAGCAGCCACAGCACCAGCGCGCGCCACACCAGCCCGACCGCGCTGTTCAGGTGCTCGAGGTCGGCCTCGTCGCCCAGACCGAGTTCGGGCCGGAAAATGACGGCGCCGCGCTCGTGCAGAATCTCGCCCAGCCGCACGCCGATGGCCCCGGCGCCGCTCGCGAGCACGATGCCGATCGCCGGGCGCATCCAGCCGGCCGCCTGCGCCCGCCAGCAGTACAGCGCGTCCTCGAAGTCGCCGACGATCGCGAACGCCAGCGCCGTGGCGCGCAGCGGCAGCCAGTCGAGCACGTGGAACGCATCCCGCGCGAACCCGCCGAAACCGCCGTCGGTCGCGTCGGTGCGTGTGCCCCAGCGCTGATGCGCCGCGGCGGCCAGCCGGTAGAGCACCGCCCCCCCGGGGCCGGAGAAGAACACGTCGAGACCGCCGGGCAGCAGCACGCTCGCGACCGCTGGCAGCAGCACGAACCACAGCACCACGCCGAAGACATGCCGGTGGGCATCCTCGAGCCCGGTCTCGATCGCGACCTTCGCGACTTCCGATGCGGTGAACTCGTCGGTGCCTGCGCCGGACCAACGCGCCAGCGCGGCCCGCGCCGCATCGAGCTGTCCCGCGCGCAGCGCGTCGTGCACCCCACCGAAGCGGCGCCCGAACTGCCGCAGTCCCAGCACCCCCCACAGCACCGCGGCGCTCCAGAGCAACCCGAGGCCTCCGAACACCGAATGCAGCAGCGCGTATCCCGCCTCGGCCGCGACGACCCACGGCAGCACCGCCACGCACCACGCGGCGACGCCGTGGCGTCCGCGCCCAGCGTCGAAGTTGCGCTCGACCCACGCGAGCCAGCGCGCGAGCCACGTGCGCGGCGGACCGTCGGGGTCGAGCGGGCGGAAGTGTTCGGCGACGAGCGCGAAGACGAGCGAAAGCAGTCCCATGCGAGGCGGGTCACGGCGGCGGATCGGGCGACGCGCGCGGCGCGACGGCCCGCACGACATGGCGCGATTGTAGGGAGCGCTCTGCTGGCGCTGGTCGCGTGGACCGCGCCGTGCGCGCACGCCACCGACGCGAGCGGTGCTCCGGGCATCGCGGTCGTGGCTGTGCCGATCGATGCCCGCGTCGACCGCGAAGGCGACACGTGGGTCGTGCGTGCGACGCTGCAGGTCGCGGTGCCGCCGGCGATCGCGTGGGCCGTGCTGACCGACTACGAGGCGATGCCGCGCTTCCTGCCGGACCTGACCGAGAGCCGCCGCATCGGCACCACACCCGACGGCGCGGTGCGCCTGCTGCAGAAGGGCGTCATGCGCTTCGGACCGTTCGCGCAGGCCTGGGAGGCCGAGCGCGCGGTCGTGCTGACGCCCGAGACCCTGGTGACGTCGCACCTGCTGCGCGGAAACATGAAGCGCCTCGACATGTCGACGCGGCTCGGCGTGCGCGACGGCGCGACCGCCATCGACTACCGCGCCGACCTGCAGCCCGACTTCTGGCTGCCGCCGCTGATCGGTCCGGCGATGATGAAGCGCCAGATCGTCGCGCAGTTCCAGGCGCTCGCCGCCGAGATGCAGCGCCGCGCGGCAGCGGCACCGGTCGCGCGCGAGCCGTCGCGACCGTGACATCGCCGACGCGTGGCACGCGCGCGGATCGGCACGACCCTCAGCGCGCCGCGGTCGCGTCGGTCGGCAGCGGCGCGGCGGCATCGATTCGAGCGCGCTCGCGACGCCGGCCGCGTACTGGTTGCGCACGAGCTGCGCGGCCTCGTTCGCGCCCGCCACCGCGTCGGCCTGCACGACGGCCTCCTCGGCCAGCACGCGCGACGCCGCGAGCTGATCCTCGACCTCGCGCAGCGCGGTGAGCACCGCCCGTCGATAACGCTCGGTCTCGGCGGCGTGCGCGGCTTCGGCCTGCGCCCGGATCGCACGCCGCGCACCGCCGTCGAACAGCGTCAGCGCGAGCGCCGGCCCGACCGACCAGAAGCGGCTCGGCGCCTGCGCCCAGCGATCGAACGCGGTGTTGCGATAGCCGATCGCGCCGGTGAGCGTGAGGTCGGGATAGAACGCGGCCTGCGCGACGCCGATCTGTGCATTGGCCGCCGCCACGCGGCGCTCGGCGGCGGCGATGTCGGGGCGGCGTTCGAGCAGCGCCGACGGCAGCCCTGGCGGCAGGGCCGGTGCGGCGGTCACGAACGGCGCGGGCGCGATCGCGAAGCGTGCCGGGGCTTCGCCCAGCAGCAGCGCGATGCCGTGCTCCAGTTGCGCGCGCTGCACCGCCAGGTCGATCGCCTGCGCGCGCGTCGCGTCGCGCTGCGTGCGCGCCTGCACCACGTCGGTCCGGGCGACGACGCCGGCGGCATAGCGGTTCTCGATCAGCTTCAGGTTGCGCGCCCAGCCGTCGGCCGCCGTGTCGAGCAGCCGTCGCTCCTCGTCGGCCACGCGCAGCAGCACGTAGTTCTGCGCGAGCTCGGCCTCGGCGGCCAGCTGGATCGACGCGAGGTCCGCACGCGCGGCGGCCTCGTTGGCGCGACCGGTCTCGACCTGCCGCCGCACCCGCCCCCACAGGTCCGGCTCCCACGACACGTCGGCCTGCGCGTCGTAGTTGTTGATC
>JALORJ010000228.1 GCA_025459035.1 Burkholderiales bacterium | reverse complement strand
AGGCGCCGCGACGGCGCCCGGTGCGGACGCCGCGGCGCCGGACAGCGCGCTGCCGACGCTCGACCTCACCGTGCTGCGCCAGCTGGTCGGGGGCGACGAGACCGCAGTGCGCGAGCTGGTCGACGCGTTCGCCGAGTCGTCACCCGCGCAGGTCGCGGCGCTTGCGGCCGCGCTGGGCGCGGGCGACCGTGCGCAGGTCGCGAGCCTCGCCCATCGCCTCAAGTCCGCAGCGCGGTCGGTCGGCGCCCTCGCGCTGGGCGATCTGTGCGCGCTGATCGAGGCCGACGCGCGCGAGCCGCGCGCACGCGCGCTGCAGCACTGGGCCGGGTCGCTCGAGTCGGCCTTCGACGCGGTCCTCGACCACATGCGCACTCGGCAGGGGGTCTGAGCGATGCCGGACCGCGGACGCGACGCATCGATCGCGGTCGCCGCCTCGCAGGCGGCCCGGCGGGTGGTGCTGGGCGCGTTCGCCGTGCTCGGGCTGATGCTCGTGTTGCTGCTGGTCGAGCGCGCCGTGTTCATCGAGATCGACCGGTCGGCGCGCGTGCGGATCGAAGCGGCGCAGGCGGTCGCGCGCGAGATCGAGGTGCTCGATGTCGAGCTGACGATGGCCGCGAACCTCGGCGCGCGCGCCGCGCCGCAACTCTGGAAACCCCGCTACGACGCCCTGACCCAGCGGATGCTGCGGGCGGAGGCACGGGCGAAGGCGTTGGCGTCGCCCGCGCTGGCGCAGCGCTTCACGCAGACGACCTTCGCGGCCAACGAGGCCCTGGTGGTGCTCGAGGAGCAGGCCTTCGCCCTGGCGCGCGACGGCCGCTTCGCCGAAGCGGTGAGCCGGCTGGACAGCGACGCGTACGCGAAGCAGAAGCGCGTGCTGCGCCTCGGCAGCGAAGCCTTCCTGCGCGACCTGCAGCGCGAGGCGGCCGACGACGCGGCGTACACGGTGCGCGTCGCCTGGGGAATCGTCGCGGCCCTGTGCGGCGTCACGGTGGGTGTGCTCGTGCTGCTGTGGCGCCATCTCGGGCGGCGTCTGGCGCGGTCGGAGGCGGCGTTTCGCACCCGTCTCGACGCCGACGAAGTGCTGCGCGAGTCCGAGCGACGCAAGGCGTGGATCCTCGACGGTGCCGACGCCGGCACCTGGTTCTGGGACGCCACGACCGACACGATGTCGGTGAACGCGCGCGCGGCGGCGATCGTCGGGCTCGCGCCGGACGACCCGGCCTGTCGCAGCGGCACCTTCTGGCGTGACCGTACCCATCCCCACGACCGCGAGAGCCACGCGGCGGCGCTGCGTCGGCATCTGCGCGGTGACGCACCGAACTTCGAGGCCGAGATTCGCGTGACGCATCGCGACGGTCACTGGGTGTGGGTCGTCGAGCGCGGTGCGGTGGCCGAGCGCGATGCCGACGGGCGGGCCGTCGCGATGGCGGGCACGATCACCGACGTCACCGAGCGCCGCCGCGCGACCGATGCGCTGCGGTCGAGCCTCGCCCTCGTCGACGCGCTGTTCCAGGCCATCCCGCTGCCGGTGGCGATGCAGGACCTGCGCGGGCGCATCCAGCGGATGAACCGCGCGTGGGTCGAGCACCACGGTCGCCCGGCGCACGAACTCGAGGCGGAGAGCGTGCAGCTGCAGGCCGATCCGGCCATGTCGCGCCGCCGCGAGGCCGAGCAGGTCGAGATGGCCCGCACGCGCCAGCCGCTGGTGTCGGAGTTCCGCGGCCCGCTGCGCGGCCGGGCGCAGGTCGAGGCCGTGGTGCGCAAGGCGCCGATCATCGACAACCGCGGCGAAATGGCCGGCGTGGTGACGACCATCGTCGACATCACCGAGCAGAGCGCCGCCGCGCGGGCACTGGAAGCCGCGAAGGATGCCGCCGAGGCGGCCAACCGCGCGAAGAGCGCGTTCCTGGCGACGATGAGCCACGAGATCCGCACGCCGATGAACGGCGTGCTCGGCATGTCCGAGCTGCTGTCGCGCACGTCGCTCGACGCCGGGCAGCAGCAGACGGTGCGCACGATCCGCCACTCGGCGACCGCCCTGCTGACGATCATCGACGACATCCTCGACTTCTCGAAGATCGAGGCCGGCCAGCTCGCGCTCGAGGACGGCGAATTCGCGCCCGGCGCGATCGCCGAGCAGGTCTGCGAGTCGCTCGTCGCCGTCGCGACCGAGCGGCGGGTCGAGCTGATGGTGTGGGTCGCGGCCGACGTTCCGGCGATGGTGGCGGGCGACTCCACGCGCGTGCGGCAGGTGCTGACCAACCTCGTCGGCAACGCGATCAAGTTCAGCGGCACGACCGACGCGTCGACCGGCGCGGAGGGCCGTGTGGCGGTGCGCGTGCACGTCGACACGGCCCGGCTGTGCCTCGAGGTCGCCGACAACGGCATCGGCATGGACGCGCCCACGGTCGAGCGACTGTTCCAGCCGTTCATGCAGGCCGAGGTGTCGACCACACGGCGCTTCGGCGGCACCGGTCTGGGGCTCGCGATCACCCGGCGCCTCGTGCACCTGATGGGCGGCGAGATCACCGTGGCGAGCGCGCCGGGGGCCGGTTCGTCCTTCACGGTGCAGCTGCCGCTCGCCGCGCGGGCGCCGGCCGAAGCGTTCGATGCACCGTCGCTGCCTGCGGGCACGCTCGGCATTCTCGTCGACGCCGCCGCGTTGCCGATCGAGGCGCTGTCCGACTGGATGACGCAGGCCGGCATCGCGGTGGCCGTCGCCGCGGACGACGCCGACGCGCTGCGCCAGGCGGCCGCCGCACCCGGCTTGAGCGTGATCGTGCGCCGCGCCGCAGGCGCCATCGAAGCGGCGCTCGACACCGGCGGCGACGACGTGCGGTGGCTGCTGCTCGGGCGCGACCGTGATGCCGCGGCGCGGCGCGACAGCGCGCGCGTGCGTACCCTCGCGTGGCTGCGGCGCGACGGTGTCGTCGAGGCGCTGGCCGCGCTGACGGCCGACACGTCGGACCGACGCTCGACGGATCTCGACCCGCGCGAGTCCGAGGTCGACGCGACGCTGCCGGGTCGCCGGCGCGACGGCGATCGCCCGCTCGTGCTGGTGGCCGAGGACGACGCGATCAACCGCGCCGTGATCGTGCGTCAGCTCGCGGTGCTTGGCTACGCGGCGGAGCTCGCCGACAACGGTCTGCGCGCGCTCGAACGCTGGCGCGACGGTCGCTACGCGGTGGTGATCACCGATCTGCACATGCCGGAGATGGACGGCTACGCGCTGGCGGCCGCGATCCGCGCGGAGGAGACGCATCGGGGCGGGCGCACGCCGGTGATCGCGCTGACCGCCAACGCGCTCAAGGGCGAGGAGCAGCGTGCGCTGGAGGCCGGCATGGACGAGTACCTGACCAAGCCGATCCTGCTGCCGCATCTGGGGGCGGCGCTCGCGCGACACGTGCCGCGGGCGACCGCGACGGCGACACGCGTCGATGCCCCGAACGCGGCGCCGGTCTTCGACGCGATGGCGCTGCGCATGCTCGTCGGCGATGACGCCGAGAGCGTGGCCGCGTTGCTGGCGGAGTTCCGGGTCGACGCCGCGCGCCAGGTCGATGCGCTGCAGCGTGCGCTGCAGACCGCCGACCTCGCCGCTGCCGGGCACGCGGCGCATCGGCTCAAGTCGGCCGCGAAGGCGGTCGGCGCACTTGCGCTCGGCGAGCACTGCGCGACGATCGAGGCGCGGGTGCGCGACGGGCGCGTCGACGCGTCCGCGGCCGCCCGCCTGGCCGAAGCGCTCGCGCTGCACTGGCGCGAAGCCGACGCCGCGGTCGCGGAGGCGCTCGTGCAGGCGCCGGTCGCCGGTGGTGCGACCGCATGAACACGACCATGACGGACGCCGCGCGTCGGCATCGGGCGGTCACCGTCAATCTCGTGAGCCGAGGTACCGCGCTCGCGCTGCTCGCGTGCGGCATGGTCGCGTTCCTCGGCGTGTGGTTGCTCGAGGCCAGGGGCGGAGTGCTGCGCCCGATCGACCGTTTCGGCTATCCGGCTGCCAGCCTCGGGATGGCCGCGATGGTGGTCGCGCTGACGCTGCGGCGAGTGTCGGTGGCCGCTTCACTGCGCGGCGCATGCGTGGTCGTCTGCACCTACTTCGTGCTCAGTGTCGGCATGGCGGCGTACATCGACCCGGCCTCGGCGGTGTCGCTCTACGACGTGGGCACGATCAGCCCGTGGTTGCTGATGCTGGAAGTGCTGCTCTACGCCACGTTCCCGGTGCGCACCGCCACGGGGCTCGCGGTCGCGACGTTGAGCCTGGTGATGACGCCGCTGTGGTTCTCGAACAAGGGCGCGACGGTCGACGAGCTGCTGCTCAACAACGCGCTCGCCAACATCATTTGCATCGCGATCATGCAGGCGCTGGCGCGGCAGTGGGCCGCGCTGGTGCGCGCCACGCCGCGCGAGCGTCTGCCCGATGCCGACGCGAACGCGGACGTCGAGATCACCGCGGCGGAACTGGCCCGGCGGCGCGCCGCCGATCTCGCGCGCCTGCTGGACGAGGCGCGCCAGGCGGGTCAGGACGCGCGCACCGTGGCCGCCGAACTGCGCACGATGCTCGAGACCTTCCCCGGCTTCGTCGGCCGGCTCGATGCGGCGGGTCGCTACACGTACGTGAATCCGCCGCTCGCCGCGATGTTCGGCCGCACCCCGGCAGACATCGTCGGGCGCCAGCCCCGCACGCTGCCAGGGGTGCGCCGCATCACCGAGTCCGTCGAACGTGC
>JALORJ010000012.1 GCA_025459035.1 Burkholderiales bacterium | reverse complement strand
TCAGCGCGCCGGCGCCGCGCGCTCGAGCGCCGCGATCACCGCGTCGCGCGTGAGCACTTCGGGAAGCACGATCGGCGCGCTGCCGTCGGCCGGGTGCACGACGTAGACCGGCACGCCGCTGCGATCGAGCCGCGCGAGCGCGGCGGTGATGTCGGGGTCGCGCCGGGTCCAGTCCGCGCGCAGGCGCACGACGCCGGTCCGCGCGAACGCGGCGCGCACGGCATCGGTCTCGAGCACCACACGCTTGTTGACCTGGCAAGTGACGCACCACGCGGCGGTGTAGTCGACGAACACGGCGCGGTGCTGCGCGACGAGCGTGTCCTCGGCGGCGCGGGTCCACGCCGCCCAGTCGCCGGCTGGTGCGGTCACGGCGGCCTGCGGCTGTGCGGCAGGCCAGCCGACGCCGATCGCCGCCACCGCGAACGCCGCCGCGACGGCCCGCGCGACACCGCGGGTGCGACCTGGATCGGCGAAGCGCTGCCACGCCCACAGCGCCGCCGCGACGAGCACCAGCGCCGCGAGCAGGCGGGCGGCCGCGCCGGCACCGCTCTGTTCCGCGAGCACCCACACAAGCCACACGACGGTGAGGTACAGCGGAAAGGCGAGGAACTGCTTCAACGTCTCCATCCAGCGGCCCGGGCGCGGCATGCGAGCCGCGAGCGCCGGCGTGAAGGCCAGCACGACATACGGCGCTGCCATGCCGAGCGCCAGCGCCGTGAACACCGCGAGCGCCGCGATGGCGGGCTGCGTCAGCGCCCAGCCGAGCGCCGCGCCCATCAGCGGCGCTGTGCAGGGGGTGGCCACCGCGGTCGCGAGCAGTCCGCTGCCGAACGCGCCGGCGAGCCCGCCGCCCGAGGCCGCGCGTCCGGCGACCGCCTGCACCGCGCCGCCCCACTCGAACACGCCGCTCAGGTTGAGTCCGAGCACGAAGAACAGCGCCGCGAGCAGCGCGACGACCGGCGGCGACTGCAGCTGATAGCCCCAGCCGAGCGCTTCGCCGCCCGCGCGCAGCATCAGCAGGCCGCCGGCGACGACCCAGAACGACACGACGATGCCTGCCGCGAACGCCAGCGCATGGGCGCGGGCCCGTGCCGGTGCACCGCCGGCGTCGCGCACGAACCCCAGCACCTTGATCGACACGACCGGGAACACGCACGGCATCAGGTTGAGGATCAGACCGCCGACGAACGCGAGCCCGAGCGCGGCCCACGCGCCGGACACCGGTGACGCCGGGGGGGCGTCGGTGGCGGCGCGGATGTCGGCCGCCGACATCGCGGGGGTCGTGGGCGATGCGGGCGACGCGCTCGGTGTCGGTCGCCCGCCGGGCCATGCCGCCTCGACGGTGATCGCCGGCCAGTCGGTGCCGTCGGCCACCAGCACGCCCGCGATGCGCTGCGTGCCCGCGGCGAACTGCGCCGAGCCGGCGACGCGCAGTTCGAGCGTGCCGTCGACGGTTCCGCTCGCGCGCGGCGTCGCCGCGTGGTCGATGACATCCGCGGCCTCGGGGAAGAACCACACCTGCGCGGGCGCTCCGGTCGCCGGCCACGACGGCGCGCCAGCGGCGCGATCGGCGGCGAGCGTCAGCACCACGTCGGCCCCGTCCGGGCGCGCCGTGACGGTCCAGCCACGCGCCGGAGCGGGCAGCGCCGCGCGTGTGGCCGCGATGCGCGCCCCCCACTGCGGGTCGGTCGGCGCCGCCCCAGGCTGCACCGGCAGGTCGAGGGTCAGCGTCTGCCCGCCCGGGAGGCAGACGTCCTGACAGACGAGCCAGTCGGCCTTCGCACGCAGTGCCAACGGCGTGCCGGTCGGCCACGTGCGCGGCACCGACACCGTGGTGAGCAGCAGGACCTCGCCGTCGTAGCCGTAGTTGGCGAGGGGGCCGACCGGCAGCCGTTTCGGCGCCGGCCAGGCGATCGCGCCGGCGGTGACCCCGTCGGGCAGGGTCCACGCGATCCGGGTCGGCATGCCCGAGTCGCCGGGGTTCTTCCAGTAGGTGTGCCAGCCGGGGTCGTGGTCGATGACGAGCGCGACGGTGACATCGGTCCCCGGGCGGGCCGCGGTGGTCTCGGCCACGAGACGCGCGCGGGCGTGTGGCGCGTCGGACAGCGTCTGCGCACCAGCGCCCGTCGCGATCGCGACGGCGCACACGATCCCGGCTACGTGTGCAGCAGCCCTGCGCGCGAGGGCGTCCACCGCCGCCACGGGTCGGCCGCGGAGGCGGGCACAGGCGCGCGCGAGCGCGTGCAGGACGATCGAGGCGGACACGGAGACGGGACAGTTCGACGGACAGGGGGCGGACGACCCGACCCGGGACCGTCGCGCAACGCGGACGCCGATGATGACCTCGCGCGACCCCGTCGAGTTCGCGTGTCGCCGGGGTCGGGGTCAGTTCACCGAGCAGCCGTAGTCCATCGGATTGCCGGGTCGGATCGACGGATCGAGGTCGAGGAAGGTCGGCACGATCCCCAGCCGGATGAAGCGCGTTCCGGTGGGGTCGAAGTAGCCGACCTCGCCTTCTTCCAGCGTCTGGGTGTTGCCGTCCTTGTCGCGCAGCACAACGCGGCCGTCGCGCACGTGGATGTAGGTGCCGGGTGCCGAGAAGCCCTCCTGCTGCACGCCGAACAGCTGCTGCAGGTCGATGTTCAGCGTGTCGGGCCTCGGCACGTCGTTGTTCAGCAGGTTGCCGGGGATCTGGTCCAGCAGTCGCGGCGGGGTGGTCCCGTTGGTCACGATCATCGCCTGACCTTCGAGGATCTCGAGCGTGTTGCCGCCGGGCCCGTCGATGACATTGCGGCCCTGCCAGTTGTAGACGGTCAGGCCGTTGCCCTGGCCGGGAGGCGGCGGGGGCGCGCCGTCGGCGCAGGCGCCTTCGCACTCGACGTCGAAACCGGTGCCGCGGACCCCGATCGTCGCGACCGACGTGCCGATGCTGAACTGCTTCGGCGCGCGCTGCGCGATCAGGCCGGTCAGCGCTCGCAGGCTGCCCTTCAGCAGACGGAACGCGACGTTGCCGTCCTCGGGCCGCGCGGGTTCGTAGCGATACCGCTCGACCGCGAAGCGCGAGTTCTGCTGCAGCACGATGCGCGTGCCGTCCTGGAACACCAGCACCGCGAAGCTGCCGGGGCCGGTCTCGAGGATGTCGTCGGCGAACACCGGATCGCCGCTCGCGAGCGCCTTGCCGGCCCGCGGACCGGTCGACGGCGCGAGCCGGCCCTGCAGCGAGAACACGCGGGCCACGTAGCCCGGTGTGCGGGTCAGCCGGTCGTTGACCTGCCCCTTCGCCTCGCGCGCGCAGTCGTCCTCGCAGGCGCGCGCGGTGAAGTCGGTGCCGCGGATGCCGATCGTCGCCGTCGCGGTGCCGAAGCTGATCGCCTCGGGGCGACGCTTGCCCATCAGACCGGTGACCGCGCGCAGCCCGCCCTTCAGCAGCCGGAAGATCGCCGAGTCGCCATCCGACTTCGCCGGATCGAAGCGGTAGGCGTCGAGCTTGAAGACCGACTCGGGCCGCACCGTGACGGTCGCGCCGTCGCGCAGTTCGAGCTGCACGCGCGAATCGGCCTCGGTACGTACCGTGTCGCCGGGGCGAATCACAGAGCCCTTGCCGAGCACGCCGACACGCCCGTCGGCGCGCTGGACCGACGCGACACCGCTCACGCTCGTCGCGCTGCCGGCGTCCTGGGCGCGCGCGATCGGCGCGCCTGCCAGCAGCACGGCCGCGATCAGCGCACCGACGCTGCGGCAATGAACGCGCCGGATCGTCACGACCGGGTGTCGGAGGCGTCGCATCGGGCTCACTTGCATGCTCCCTGCACCCGCGGTGCCGTGGGCCGACGCGGGGCATCGTCGGGCTCCTCGGAACCCTGGCGCAACGTGTTGACCAGCGTGTTGATCTCCGTGCCGACCGCCGCGTCGACGGGCGTCCCGACGGCGCCGTTGCCGTAGGTCACGAACATCGTGCTGCCGATCACGGCGCCTTGCCCCCCGGCGAAGAACCCGGTGTTGCTGGCGAACACGACCGGCACCCCGTTCACCGTGTAGCCACCGGACGTCGCGTTCGGGAACGCGAGATAGATCGTGGTCGGCACGTCGGCCCAGATGCGCGCGGTCGCGTCCGGGTCGCTCTCGAAGCGGATCTCGCCACCGACCGTGAACGGCGACAGGGCCGAGCCGATGTCGGGGAAGCCGAAGATCGTCGCGCTCGACTCGTCCTCGGCGACGATGTGCACGTCGCCGCCGACGTTGAACGTGCACAGGGCATCGACACCCGCGGTCACCCGGGCGCTGCGTTCGCTGTTGCTGCGGATCAGGACATCGCCGGTCGTCACCACGGTGATCTGACCGTCCGACGCGAGGGCCGCCGAGCGCGAGCGCGGCACGGTGTCGACCGCGAGGCTCGCGCCGAAGACGGCGATCGCGCCCTCCGCGACGACGTTGTCGAGGATCCGGATCGCGCCGCCGCTGATCATCTGCAGCAGACTGCCGTTGGACTGGGCATGGCGCACCTCGATGCCGGTGGCACCTTCCAGTCGGGTCAGCGTGAGCCCGGCCACGGGCGCGTCGAGTGTGAGCATCCCGGTCGGCGTGCGCAGCGTGAGGCCGCCGGCCGACGCGATCTCGCGCGCGACCGTGAGATTGCCGCTCGCCTGCGTGATGACGACGTTCGTGAAGTCGGCGCCCATCGTGCCGCCGGTCACGTTGTAGCTGCTGGTCACCGCGAACTGGCCGGTGCCGCGCAGGTCGCCGTCGCTCTGCACGAACCCGGCGGTCGACAGGATGCCGGCGTTGACCACTTCGCCCCCC
Organism: Burkholderiales bacterium; assembly: GCA_025459035.1. Classification (GTDB taxonomy): domain Bacteria; phylum Pseudomonadota; class Gammaproteobacteria; order Burkholderiales. The sequence goes on along the minus strand of JALORJ010000012.1, from coordinate 11,919 downwards.
GCGATCGACAGCTGCTCCATCTGCGCCGACGCGGTGGCCGGCAGGTCCAGGCGCCCGCCGAAGACGTCGTACAGCTTGCCCGACGTGATCGCGCCGCTCAGGCGCAACTGCCCGGCGCTGATCGCGGTGCGCTGCGGCCCCCACGTGCTGCCGGTGTCCCACGTCACATTGGCCCCCGCCGACGTGTCGCCCGCGACACCGGTCCCGACGGTGACGCGGCCGTTGCCGAGCATGCTGGCCGCGCCGGTCGAGGTGTGGTCGCCAGCGAAGAAGTTCAGCGTCGCGCCGCTGGTGACGGTCCAGTTCGCGCCCTCGTGCACGACCACCGGCGTGAATCCGGTCGGCAGGCCGAACTCGACCGCACCCGCGCTCACGGCGAACGTGCCTTGCGCCGAAGCGTTCGCGGTCACGCGGAAGATCCCGGCCCCGGTCTTGTCGAGCCCCCCCTGCATCAGGACCTGACTCGCGTCGTCGTCCGCGAAGAAGCCCTGCACCTGTCCGCTGCCGGGCGCCGAGGTCACGCGACCGGTTTCGACGCGGGCGCCGTCGAACAAGGCGATGCTGGTGTTCCCGGCGAAGAACGCGATGCCCGGCGCGGTCACGAGGCGACGGCTGGTCAACGTCACGGGCGATGCCACGGTCGTCGCGTTCGAGCCGGTGACGGTCACCGCGTCGCCACCGCTGGTCCCCTCGAGCGCGCCGCCGTTCCAGGCGAACAACCCGACGTCGATGGCGCCGCTGCCTGTCAGCGTGCCGCCGTCCAGCTGGATGCCGGGCGTGAAGAGGTCCGAGTCGATCGTCGCGACCGCGTCGTTGGCCACATTCAGCACGCCACCGTAGATCTCGGCGTCGCCCCCGGTGACGGTCAGCGCGTTGTTCACGCCGCTCACGCGCAGCGCGCCGCCGGGCTGCATCACGAACTCGGCGCGGTCGGCCGTGATCGTGCGGTTGCCGACGACGTCGATGTAGCGCGGCGTGCCGGCGTCGAGCGTCTTCAGCACGAGCGTGTCGCCCGCGGCGGCGACGTTCGCGTTGATCAGCAGGTTGCCTGCGACCGCGACGAGTTCGCGCGTCACTCCGCTTCCCGTCGTGATCTCGTAGTTCGACAGCGCGAGGTCGCCGGTGCGCTGCGCGACGAACACGCCACCGCCACTGCTCGTCAGGCGGACCGGACTTGCGCCCGGTGCAGTGTCGAACACGATCGGTGCGGCGGCCGATCCGATGGTGTGACCTTCCAGCCGGATCGAACCGGTGCCGGAGATGCGACCGCCGCTGCCCATCGAGATCACGCCGTTGCCGGCATCGGGCGCCACGTTGAAGTCGTCGTAGGCCGCAAAGATCCGCAGCTCTGCGGCCTGCATCTCGAGCCGCCCGTTCAGGATCACCGAGCGCCCGGCGCGCAGCGTGAGACTGCTGTCGATGCCGTCGCTGAGCGCCGGGCCGATCACCGCCCCGGCCTGCAGCGTGATGTCGGTGGTGGCTTCGAGCGTGAGGAAGTTGCTGGTCAGCGTCGCGTTGATGTCGGCCGCCGAGATCGTGAGCGTGCCCGCCGGATCACCGAAATCGGACAGCACGTCGCTGATCACAGACCCGCTCCCACCGGCGGACGTGGTCACCGACACGCGCCAGAAGCGCCCCGCGCCGACGACCGTGCTGCTGCCGCTGCCGTCGAAGCCGATGCCGCGATCCGCGCCGGGTGCCGCGAGCCAGAAGCTGTTCGTCCCGTCGTTGGGGAGGGGGAGCACCGCGCCGCCCGCGCCGGCAAAGCCGCGGAACTGCCCCGTTCCGTACAGCGAGTTCGCGCCGTCGAGCGCAACCGGAGCGTCGGCGGTCGTCGCCCCGAGCACGAGCGGGCGATCGAGCGTGCTGTCGTACTGCATGAAGGTGATCGAACCGATCGCGGCGCTGCGCGGACCGACCCCTCGGCTCAGCGCCGAGACGACGAGGAAGGCGTCCTCGCTGAGACGCTCGATTCGCGTGCCGAACACGTCGCCCGTGCGGTCGCCGTGACCCCCGCCGACAAGGCTGTAGAGGCCCCCCGCACCGGTGGTCACGGTGCCCGCGGAGGCGATCACCGTGCCCGAACGGAAACTCGCGATCGGGGTGATCGCGCCGACGCCGTTCGCCGACACGCCACCGGAGGCGAGATCGGGGCTGCGCAGCCAGAGGATCGCGTCGAATGCGGATGAACCCATCACATCGCCCGACCCGATCCGGTCCCCCGGGTTCGCGCCGACGATGCTGTTGGCCGCCGAGATCTCGCCGGTGCGGCCGTCGAGCCAGGTGAACGCACCGCGGCCGCCGTTCCAGTGGCTGTGGATCACGTAGCCACGTTCCTGGTCGACGGTGAGATTGTTCAGGCTCGTGCCGCCGACACGATCGGTCGTCAGCGTCCCGACCAGGCTGTTCGATGCCCCGACCACACCGGTGCGGGTGAGGTCGGTGAGCGCGCCGCGCCCGCCCGACCAGTCCGGGCTCATCAGGTAGGGCACCCGACCGCCTGAACCGGGATTGGCGGACTCGACCCCGCGCGCACCGATCCGGTCGCCCGTATTCGCCCCCACAAGACCGTTGCCCGCCGTGATCTGGCCGGCGGCGCCGACATTGCCGTCGACCACACGCCATGCGCCGCGGTCGCCGCCCCACGACGTCGACCCGATCAGATGCGAGCCGGAAAGGTTGTCGAACAGGCCTCGGTCGTAGCTCACTTCGTCGAAGTCGGCGCTGCCGACGATGCTGTTGCCCGCCGTGATGCCGGCGCCGAACGGTTCGTCGGTGAACACCAGGCCGTTCGACCAGCGCACCCAGGTCACGGCACCGCGGCCGTTGCTCCAGCCCGGCGTGCTGACGAAGAAGCCGTTCTCGCCGAACCCGGTGAGCACGTCCACGCCGGACTGCGCGTCATCCGCGCCGATGAACAGCGTCGTGTTGGCCGAGATGCCGCCGCTGCCGAACGCCATGTCGGCGCTGTTCGCCTGACCGAGCCACGTGACGACGACGTTGCGCTCCTCGCCCGAGCGCCAGACCAGCACATGCCGCGCTACAGACTGGGAGTCGTCGCCAGTGTAGAGATCGGTGCCGCTGTCGAAGTCGCCCAGCTGGTCGCCGCCGTAGTCCGCGTTTGCCTGCGCGAAACCGACCAGCGCATTGGACGCGCTGACCGCACCGAAGCGCGCCCCGTCGACGACGTTGGTGCCGTTGCTGACGTCGAACGCCATCACCGCCCCGCGCGCGGTGTCGAAGTACGGACTGCCGATCAGATAGCGTCTCCCGTCGGGTCGCCAGAAGTCGTCGAGCTGCCGGAAGTACTCGCCGATGCGGTCGCCGCGGAAGCGCGCGTCGCCCGGGCCGCGACTGCCGGCCGTGGTGCCGACCAAACTGTTCTGGGACCCGACGGTGCCACCGCCTTGGAGACTGCCGGAGACCGAGATCTCGCCGGTCGCGGCGTTCATCCACGTGACCGCGCCACGCTGGCCGTTCCAGTTCGGGCTGCGGATGACGACGCCGACCGCATCGCCGAACGCTGGGAACCCGCCCACGATGTCGGTGGTTCGGATCGGGTCCGTCGCGTCGTCGTCGCCCGCATCGCCGTCTTCGTCGAAATGACCGATGTTGTCGCCACCGAAGGCGCCCAGCACGCTGTTGTCGGCGCTCAGCTGACCGAGCCCGGCGCCGATGGAAAGCCGCCCGTCCCCGGAGCGCATCCACGTGATCGCGCCCTTGTCGGCGTTGGCGGCACCGCTCTGGTTGGTCCAGTGCGGGCTCAGGATCAGGTGGGCATCCTGCCCGGCGAGTTCGATCACGCCGCCCGAGCCGAGACGCGAGTTCTCGACGGTCCCCCGCAGGCTGTTGTCGTCGTTCGGCGTGCCGGTGACGTCGCCGGTGTCGAGCAGCCCGTTGACGCGATGGATGAAGGTCACGGCGCCGGCGTTCGCGGCAGCACCGTTGTTGTAGTTCTGTGCGATCGCGATGAAGTTGCCGTCGTCCGTCAGCGTGTCGCCACGCAGCCGGATCAACCGCTCGCCGATGCGATCGTCCAGCGTGACGCCGACGAAGCTGTTGCTCGCGCCGACGACGCCCGCACTGAAGGTCGCGTCGACACGGGTGATCGCTCCGCGCGCGCCGTTCCAGTTCGGACTCGCGATCAGCAGCGTTTCGCTGTTGGTGGTGAAGCGCCGGACCGAGTCGCCGGAGATCTGGCCGATGCGGTCGCCCGAGTGACTGCCGACCACCGCGTTCGCCGACGAGATGAGTCCGGTGCGCTCGTTCGAGACCGCCACGCCGCGGATCACCGCGCCGGCGTCGGCGTTGACGCCGTTGTTCCAGTTCGGCGCGACGATGAAGTAGTTACCGCCTCCGCCACCGGCGAAGGCGACGCTGTCGGCCGAGTCGAAGGACGTCGAGCCGACGAGGCTGTTGCTCGCGTCGATGGTGCCGGTCGGCAGCGCCGCCGGGTTCACGACGGTCCATGCGCCGCGGCTGTTGTTCCATTCGCGAGACGCGAGCAGCCAGCGGTCGCTGCCGGTCAGGTTGAAGAACTGCGTCGTGTAGCTCAGGCCGACGCGGTCGCCATTGACGCCTGCGGTCGTGCCCACGAGGCTGTTGGTCGCGTCGACCACCCCGTTGCGCGGCGACCCGAGGTTGCCGAAGGTCACGGCACCGCGCTGGTCGTTCCACAGATGCGAGAACACCGCGTAGCGGCTGCCGTCGATCGCGATCACGCCGGTCTCGCCGACCCGATCGCCGGTGCGACCGCCGATCAGGCTCGACGTCTGCGAGGCCTGGCCCAGAAGCGGGCTGGAAAGCGGGAACACGCGCACCAGACCGGTGTTGCTGCGGAACGAGGATGACACCCACGCCGCGTGATCGCTGCCAAGGGTCACGAACCCGCCGGTCGCGAGTCGATCGACGGTCGAGAAGCCCACGAAGCTGCGCGTCGAGTCCAGAAACCCCGTCGGCAGACTGGCGCCGGCCGGGATGAAGGTGATCGCGCCGCGGCCCCCGCCCCAGTCGGCGTGCAACAGCGCGATGGCGTCGCCGCTGCCGACGCTGCGGATGTCGCTCGCCGACACGCGGTCGCCGGCGGTGCTGCCGACGAGGCTGTTGCCCGAGCCGATCGTGCTGCCGGACAGGCCGAAGTTCGCGGCACCGAGGTCGAGTTCCGTGACGGCGCCGCGCTCGCTGTTCCAGAACGGGCTGTTGAGCAGATAGCGGTCGCCGACGATGGCCAGCAGGCCGTTTTCGCCGCCGGCGTCGCCGTCGCCGGAGCCGATGCGGTCACCAGCCGCCGCGCCCGTGAGGCTGTCGATCAGGGCTCCGGTCGTCGCGTCGAGCCGGTAGATCGCACCCGCCTCGGTCAGGCTGCCGACCGTCGCCAGCGGCGCACGGATCACGACGGGGGACGAGCCGAGTTGGATCCGGCCGGCGGCGCCGAAGCCGTAGTCCTGCGGGCCGCTGCCGAGATCGACGACTGTCTCGCTGTCCGGCGTCGGGTTCGGATCCACGAAGTCGACACCCGCGTAGCCCTGCGTGCCGCCGCCGGCCGTGATCAGGATGAACTTCGGATCGAGCAGCAGCGTGCCGCGCGTGCCGGTGCCGCTGCCGAGGGTGCTGACCGTGCCGCCGAACTGGACGCCGTCGACGCCGGACACCTCGACGTGGCCGCCGTTACCGGCGCTGCCCGCTCCGCGCGCGTCGATGGTTCCGGCGAAGCGCGTGCGTCCGTCGCTCCACAGCACGATGTCGCCGCCATCGCCGGCGCCGGTGGCGTTCGCGCGCAGTGCGGTGCCGCCCAGCGTGCGCGTGTAGCCGCTGTTGGCGATGCCGGCATCCTCGCCGCGCCAGCCGCCGCCCACGCGGATGTCGCCGCCACCGCGTGTGCCGCTGGCGTCGAGCGTTGCCGCCGCCAGCACCACGCTGTCGCCGGTGGTGACGATCGCGCCGCCGTCACCGTCCGCCGCAGTGACTGTCCACGTGCCCGAACTGAACACCCGGCCAGCCTCGCTGGTCACGCGGATGTCGCCCCCGCGCACACCCCCGGAGGCATCGAGCCGCGCGCCAGCGACGTGGACGACGCTGCCGATCCCAGCGGACTGGGTGATCGCGCCGCCGGTGCCGGCGGTGGCCGCCGCGGTCACCCGGCCCGTCTGCTGGATGCCGGCGGAGGTCATCGTCACCGTACCGCCGGCGTCGCGTCCGCTGGCGTCGATCACGCCGTCGTGCCACAGCATGTCGCTCGACCGGGCGTCGATCGTGCCCCCGCGCGCGCTGTCGGCGCTGCGCGCCTGCGTCACGCTGTCGGCGCCGGTGGACAGCGTGGCCGCGGCGCGCAGCACGACGGTGCCGTCGCGACCGACCGCGGCCTGCGTCGCGCTGGCGAGCCCGTCCTGGCGCACGACGCTGCCGTAGATGCCGATCTGGCCGCCCACCACGCGGCCGACGTTGACCGCCTCGGCGCCGGCGGCGAGTTCGACGCGCACGTCGGGCCGGTACGTGTCGACGATCGTCACGCGCTGGCCAGCGGCCAGGATCACCTGACCCTCGGGCGCGGAGATCGCGCCGCGCTGTTCGATCGACGACGCGATCAACCAGATGCGCCCGCCGGTGGCCGACGTGAGCGAGCCGTCGACCCGCAGCGTCCCGGGGGTCTGCCCGAGGTCGGCGCCGAACGCGAAGCGCCCGGCGGCGAAGTCGGCGTTCGACAGCGGCAGTGTCGACGCGACGAGACCGGCGACGTCGACCACGGCGTTCGGCCCGAACGCGATGCCGTTCGGGTTGATGAGGAACACCTGACCGTTCGACGTCAGCGTGCCGAGGATCTGCGACGGATCACCGCCGGTGATGCGGTTCAGCACGGCGCTGGTGACCGACGGCTGGACGAAGCGGGTGGTCTCGCCGGTACCGATCGAGAAGCTGCCCCAGTCGATCACCGCCCCCGCGGAGTTCGTCACGGTCAGCGTGGCCCCGGCCGAGTCGAAGGTCGCGTGGCCGACGACGACGGTCGGATCGACCGGATTGGCCCGCAGCGCCACCGGAAACGCGGTCGCGAGCGCCAGCACCACGGCACGCAGTCGCAGCGGCCGGCGGGCGAGCAGGGGGCGACGGGAAGCAGGTCGAGCGCGCATGTGGTCTCCTGGCGCGGTGAAGGGCGATCAGCGCGTCCGGGCCTCGCGCAGTCGTCCGTGTGGTTGTGGTTTCGGGTCGGCGGGGCGGATGGCTCAGAAGAAGACGAACAGCGCGCCTTGCAGGCGCTGGTCGCCGCGGCCCTGCAGGCCGCCGGGCTGGACGACGACACCGTAGTCGAGCCGCAGCGACGCACGGTCGCGCCACGCGGCGCGCAGCCCGATGCCGACGCTGCTGATGGTCTCGGAGCGCACTTCGCCGGGCAGCGCGTGGTTGCGCGCGAGCGTCGCGTAATCGAAGAAAGCGAGCGCGCGGGCGGTCACGGCTTCGAAGCGCTGCGAGGTGATCTCGGGCGCGTAGGCCTCGGCACTCCAGCGCACGCCGCGGTCGTTGGCCACCTCGCGTTCGATGAAGCCGCGGACCGAATCCATCCCGCCGGCGCCGAACTGCTCGCCGGGCACGAGCGCGTCGGGCGTGAACTGCGCGTTGGCCGCCAAACGCCACTGCCAAGTGGTCGCGAACGGCTGTGTCCACGCCGCCCCGAGCCGCAGCAGCGTGTAGTAGGAAGTCGCGCCGGCCCGAGCGCGGCGGATCGCGCCGCCGTCGCCATCGTTCGCGCCGGGAATGTTGCGGGCGACCGACGCATTGAAGATCGCGTCGTGATCGGCCGTACGGTGGCGGGCGACCCAGCCGACCGACACCGGGCGCACCGTGACGTCGGAGCCGAGGTTGGTCGGGTTGTTCGAAAAGCGGATCGAGTTCTGGTAGACGCGCCAGTCGAGGCCGAAGACCAGACGCTGGTCCCAGTCGCCGCGACGGGGCAGCGTGAGGTTGTAGCGGCCCAGGTAGAACTGCCCCGAGCCGCTGATCCCGAACGGCCCGGTCGCGGTGCCGACCACCCCCGAGTCGACATCCGAGCGCACGAAGTTGAACTCGGCCGAGTCGCCGCGCCCGTGGATCGGCATCCGGTAGCCCAGGCCTAGAATCGACACGCGGTCGAGATGCTCGGGCGACGTCAGGTAGGTCGCGCTGCCGACGTGGTCGCGGTCGAACAGGTTCGCGTGCTGCGCGGATACCCCGGCGCGCAGGATGCCGGTCGACGGCGACCCGGTGCTGTCGAGCGACGCCGAGAAGCGCGCCGGCGCGGTGTCGACCACCTTCGCGGTCGCGTCGACGGTGCCGTCGGCGGCGCCATTGCGAAGCACGAGCGTGGTGTTCTTGGACGGGTTGTCGTTGGCGCTGCGCAGGTTGCGGGCGACGGCGTCGACGTTCGGCGGCTTCCCCGGAACCAGCGACGGCAGCGAGCGGCGGATGTTGGCGTCGGAGTGGTGCTTCTGCCCTTCGACGCTCAGCTGGCCGAACGCCAGTTCGCGCACGACGATCTTGACCGTCCCGTCGCGCAGTTCCTGCTCGGGCAGTGCGACCTGCACCGTGGTCCAGCCCGCGTCGGCGTAGATCTTCTCGACGGCCTTGAGCGCCTGCTGGATCGCACCGAAGTCGCGCGAGGTCCCGGTGAACGGCGCGGTGACGGCCTGCAGTCGCGCGGCCGGCACGAGTGACGCGCCGTCGATCGCATAGCCGCGGATGTCGAAGCGCGGCCCGTCGGCACCCGGGGTCTGCGCGGCAGCGATCGACGCGGCGGCCGACAGCATCGCGAGCGCACCCATGACGACGCCATGCTTCACGAATCGCGCAGCGTTCATCCACCGTCCCCCCGGTCCCGTCCCGAAACTAACAGAAGCGAGGTTCCCCGTTCCACCGGCGATCGTCGGGCGGTCGGCTCCGGTCGCCGAGGTCCGGCCGCAGGCGGCCGGGACCGGGCACGCTCGCATGTCCTGCCCGTCGCGCTGCGGAACTCCCTTCGTCGCGGCCGGCCGAATCGACGCACCTCTTCGCGAGACCTCACCATGACGCGCCTTTTTTCCACTTCCACCGCATTCCGGCTGTGCGTGACCGGCGTCGCGCTTGCGCTCGGCGCCTGCTCCGGCCGCTATGTCGAGGCGCCCGCCAGCGCGGTCGTCGCGCCGACGGCGCGCTCCGGCACCGGGCCCGATGCCGCCACCGCGGCCACCGCAGGCGCGGCACCGCGCAACGGCGCGGCGAGCAGCACCGCAGCCCCCGCAGCGACGGGCGGCGCCGGAACGGCGGCCGGCAGTGCGGCGGTCGCGGGCAACGGCGAGCGTCTGGACGGCGCAGTGGCGGGGCGGGGCGGTGACCGTGCCGCGACCGACCCGGCGGGCGCGGACGGGACCGCGGGCACCGCGCCGGCCGACCGCGGCAAGGACGACATCGCATCCGACGAGTCGCTCGCGGCGCTGCTGGCGGGCGGCGACGCATCGGACTCCACCGCCACGGTCGACGGTGCCGTCACCGATCGTCGCGAGGGGGTGGTGCAGGACCGCTACGGCAGTGCCGTGACCGACGGTTCGGGCCCGGCGTCCGGACGCGATGCCGCCGATCGGCGGGCCGATGACGTCGCGATGCTCGACCGCGCGCCCGGCACGCGCGGGGATGCCGCGTCGGCGGCGCGTGCCGACGCGGAGCGTGCGGGGCGCGTCGAGGCGGCCGCGAACCGCATCGAGCTGCGCGACGGCGAGAAGCCGCAGACCCTCGACGGCATGCTGCCGCTGGTGCTGTCGATGGACGAGACGCGCGAGATGTTCGAGTTCGATCGCTGGGCGCTGAACGACGACGCGCGCGGCGCCCTCGACACGCTGGCGGCGAAGCTGCAGGACGCGCCGTACGAGCGCCTCGTGATCACGGGCTTCGCGGACCGCATCGGGACCGAGGCCTACAACCAGCGCCTGTCCGAGAAGCGCGCGTGGGCGGTCGCCGGCTATCTGATGGACAAGGGCGTGCCGCCCCACAAGCTGACGGTGGAAGGTCGCGGCGAGCGCGACGGGGTCACCGACTTCGAGGCCTGCCGCGGCCTGAAGCGCGCCGAGATGATCGACTGCCTGCAGCGCGACCGCCGTGTCGAGATCGCCGCGACGGTGCGCGAGGTCGAGGTGCGCGGCCGCGACTGACCGGCCGGGCGCGGCGCCGCGCTGACACGACGCGGCGACGCGGCGCGCCCGGCGCCGCTTGCGATACTGCGGCGGTCTTCGTGAACGAGGCGCGCCCATGGATGCCCCGCTGCAGTCGATCGACCAGGTCCGCGCGACGCTGATCGATCTGGCCATCAAGTTCGGCCCGAAGCTCTTCACCGCCATCGTCATCCTCGCGGCCGGCGTGTTCGCGGCGCGCTGGGTCGGTCAGGTCCTCGGCAAGGGGCTCGCGAAGTTCGAGCTCGAGGTGCCGGTGCGGCAGCTGCTGACGCGGCTGGTGCACGTGCTCGTGGTCGGGCTGTTCCTGATCATGGCGCTGCAGAACCTCGGCGTGGAGCTGCTGCCGCTGATCGCCGGGCTCGGGGTCGCCGGCGCCGGCATCGCGCTGGCGATGCAGGGCGTGCTGTCGAACGTCGTCGCCGGCCTGACGATCATCTTCACCAAGCCGTTTCGCGTCGGCGACTGGATCCACGTCGTCGGCGTCGAGGGCGAGGTCACGCACATCCGGCTGTTCTCGACCACGCTCGCGCATGCCGACCGGTCGAACGTCGTGGTGCCCAACCGCAAGATCGTGGGCGAGATCCTCCACAACCACGGGCGCATGCGGCAGCTCGACGTCGTCGTCGGCGTCGCCTACGACACCGATCTCGCGCAGGCCGTGTCGACGCTCGAGGCGCTGCTGCGCGCCAATGCGCGCGTGCTGCAGGACCCGCCACCCGTCGTGCAGACGCGCGTGCTGGCCGATTCGTCGATCCAGATCGCGGTGAAGCCGTGGGTCGCCGTGCGCGACTACGTGGTGGCCCACGGCGAGATCAACGACGCGATCGTGGCCCGCTTCCGCGCCGGCGGCATCGTCATTCCGTTCCCGCAGCGCGAACTGCGGATGCGCAGCGCCTGACGCCGCGGCGGCGCTACCAGGAGCGCGGCGGCTCCGCGAGGATCACGTAGCGGCCCTTCGTGTCCTTGGTGATGTAGCCGCCCTTGCGCAGGTTCTTGATGATGCGGCTCACCATCTCGCGCGACGCGCCGACGCGCGCGCCGATCTCGCGCTGCGTGAGCGGCTCGGTGATGACGCGCGCGCCGTCGACCATCGACGCGAGCGACAGCAGCAGCTGCACGACGCGCTCGTAGACCTTCAGCAGCGCGAGGCTGCCGACGGCGAACGTGAGCGTGCGCACCCGGGCCATCAGCAGCAGGATCAGTGCATGCGCGCAGTCGGGGTGGGCCGCCAGGTACTGGCGGAATTGCTCGCGGCTCACGGCCGAGAACACGCACGGATCGGTCGCGAGCACGTTGGCCGAGCGCGTGCCGCCGTCGAGCATCATCTCGCCGAAGTGCTCGCCGGGGCCGTGCTGGCTCAGCAGGATCTCCGCGCCGCGATCGTCGGCGAGATACACCCGCACGCGGCCCTCGACGATGACGAAGAGCTGGTCGCCGGGGTCACCTTCCTGCAGCACCAGGCGCCCGCGCGGCACGCTGCGCCGGGTGCCGAGCTGCGCCAGCGCTGCCGTGTGCGCCTGCGGGAGCTGCCAGCGTCCGTCCGGGCGAGGCGCGGTATCCATGACGTGGCGATCGGCTCCGTGGCGAGCGGTGGAAGGTCGATCGATCCTAGCGTGCGGGCTCGGGCGCGGACGGGGTCGCGGCGGTCGTTGCCGCCTCTTCGGTGGCTGCAGGCGCCGAGGCGGCCGAGCTCGGCACCGCGCGGCGCGGCCGCCGCGCGACCGGGGCCGAGATGGCCGCGGGGGCCGAC
>JALORJ010000227.1 GCA_025459035.1 Burkholderiales bacterium | reverse complement strand
CCGCGTCGATCGAGTCGAGCGCGCGGTCGTCGAGGTCCATCTCGAGCTGCACGATCTCCTCGATCTGGGCGAGGAACCACGGGTCGATGCGGGTGAAGTGATGCACCTCTTCGAGGGTGAAGCCGTTCTCGAACGCGTCGCCGACGTACCAGATGCGGTCCGGGCCGGGCTCGCCCAGCTGGCGCTCGATCGTCTCGCGATCGGTCGTCTTCTGGTTCATGCCGTCGACGCCGACCTCGAGCCCGCGCAGCGCCTTCTGGAACGACTCCTGGAACGTGCGTCCCATCGCCATCACCTCGCCGACCGACTTCATCTGCGTCGTGAGACGGCTGTCGGCCTGCGGGAACTTCTCGAACGCGAAGCGCGGGATCTTCGTGACGACGTAGTCGATCGTCGGCTCGAACGACGCCGGCGTCGCGCCGCCCGTGATGTCGTTGCGCAGCTCGTCGAGCGTGTAGCCGACCGCCAGCTTCGCGGCGACCTTCGCGATCGGAAAGCCGGTGGCCTTGGACGCCAGCGCCGACGAGCGCGACACGCGCGGGTTCATCTCGATGACGATCATGCGGCCGTCGGCCGGGTTGATCGCGAACTGCACGTTGGAGCCGCCGGTGTCGACGCCGATCTCGCGCAGCACGGCGATCGAGGCGTCGCGCATCACCTGGTACTCCTTGTCGGTGAGCGTCTGCGCCGGCGCCACCGTGATCGAGTCGCCGGTGTGGATGCCCATCGGGTCGAGGTTCTCGATCGCGCAGACGATGATGCAGTTGTCCTTGCGGTCGCGCACGACCTCCATCTCGAATTCCTTCCAGCCGATCAGCGACTCCTCGATCAGCAGCTCGTGCGTCGGCGACGCCTCGAGGCCGCGCTCGCAGATCGTGACGAACTCCTCGCGGTTGTACGCGATGCCACCCCCGGACCCGCCGAGCGTGAACGACGGCCGGATGATCGCGGGGTAGCCGACCTTCGCCTGGACCTGCAGCGCCTCCTCGAGCGAGTGCGCGATCGACGAGCGCGCGCTCGCGAGCCCGATGCGCGTCATCGCGACCTTGAACTTCTCGCGGTCCTCGGCCTTGTCGATCGCGTCGCGCGACGCACCGATCATCTCGACACCGTACCGGGCGAGCACGCCGTGCTTCGCGAGGTCGAGCGCGCAGTTGAGCGCGGTCTGGCCGCCCATCGTCGGCAGCAGCGCGTCCGGGCGTTCGGCGGCGATGATCTTCTCGACCATCTGCCACGTGATCGGCTCGATGTAGGTGACGTCGGCCGTGTCCGGGTCGGTCATGATCGTCGCCGGATTCGAGTTCACCAGGATCACCCGGTACCCCTCCTCGCGCAGCGCCTTGCAGGCCTGTGCGCCGGAGTAGTCGAACTCGCAGGCCTGACCGATCACGATCGGACCGGCGCCGATGATCAGGATGCTCTTCAGGTCGGTGCGCTTGGGCATGGCGGCGGTCTCAGGCGTGCGCCCGGGCGCGGTCGATCATCGCGACGAAGCGGTCGAACAGACCGCCGACGTCGTGCGGCCCGGGGCTCGCCTCCGGGTGTCCCTGGAAGCAGAAGGCCGGCCGGTCGGTGCGCTCGAAACCCTGCAGCGAGCCGTCGAACAGCGACACGTGCGTGACCCGCGCGTGCGCCGGCAGCGTCGACGCGTCGACCTCGAAACCGTGGTTCTGGCTGGTGATCATCACGCGACCGGTGTCGACGTCCTGCACCGGATGGTTCGCGCCGTGATGGCCGAACTTCATCTTGCGGGTGCGCGCGCCGCTGGCCAGACCCAGCAACTGGTGCCCGAGGCAGATGCCGAAGGTCGGCAGACCGCGGTCGACCAGTTCGCGGATCGCCGCGATCGCGTACGTGCAAGGCTCGGGATCGCCGGGGCCGTTCGACAGGAAGATGCCGTCCGGATGCAGCGCGAGCGCGTCGGCCGCCGAAGCCTGCGCCGGCAGCACGGTGACGCGGCAACCGCGCGCGGCGAGCATCCGCAGGATGTTGCGCTTCACGCCGTAGTCGAACGCGACGACGTGGCGCTTCGGGGCGTCGAGGGTGCCGTAGCCCCGGCCGAGCGCCCACGTGGTCTGCGTCCATTCGTAGGCCTGCGCGACGCTGACGTCCTTCGCGAGGTCCATGCCGGCCAGACCGGGAAACGCGCGCGCCCGGGCCACGGCATCGGCGGCATCGACCGCCCCGGCGACGATGCAGCCGGGCTGTGCGCCGCGGTCGCGCAGGATGCGCGTGAGACGGCGCGTGTCGATGCCGGAGATCGCGACGACACCTTCGTCCTGCAGCGACTGCGACAGCGTGCGCTGCATGCGGAAGTTCGACGCCCGCAGCGGCAGCTCGCGGATCACCAGCCCCGCCGCATGTACGCGCGACGCTTCGACGTCTTCGTCGTTCACGCCGGTGTTGCCGATGTGCGGATACGTGAGCGTGACGATCTGCCGCGCGTACGACGGGTCGGTCAGGATCTCCTGGTAGCCCGCCATCGAGGTGTTGAAGACGACCTCGCCGACGGTCGCGCCGTCGGCGCCGATGGATTCGCCGTGGAACAGCGTTCCGTCGGCGAGAGCGAGCAGGGCAGGAGGGCGAGCGGTCAAGATCGGCGGCGTGACGGACAGGATCGGCGAGGCGGGCAGGCACCCGGCGAAGTGCTCGGCCGGGGCACCCGCGGGCGGGCGACGGGGCAGGCGTTTCGGCAGGCGGACGTGGCGAGCGGGAGGGCGCTTGCGCACCGCTCCCGCTCGTTTCGGCAGGCCACGAGTATAGCCGCGCGCACCTGCCCGCGGCCAGTCGCGCGGCGGTCCGCTGCGACGTCAGTCGGCGGCGAGCCCGAGCACGTCGCGCATGTCGTGCAGGCCGGGCGCGCGGCCCTGCACGAAGCGCGCGGCACGCAGCGCCCCCTGTGCGAAGGTCGTGCGGCTCGATGCCTTGTGGGTGATCTCGACGCGCTCGCCGATGCCGGCGAACAGCACGGTGTGATCGCCGACGACGTCGCCGCCGCGCACGGTCGCGAACCCGATCGTGCGCCGGTCGCGCTCGCCGGTGACGCCCTCGCGTCCGTACACCGCGCACTCGCGCAGGTCGCGTCCGAGCGCGGTCGCCGCGGCTTCGCCCAGCCGCAGCGCCGTCCCGCTGGGCGCATCGACCTTGTGCCGGTGGTGGGCCTCGACGATCTCGACGTCGTAGTCGTCGCCCAGGGCGCGTGCGGCCCGCGCGACCAGGTCCAGCAGCACCGTCACGCCGACGCTCATGTTCGGGGCCATCACGACCGGGATGCGCGTCGCGGCGCCCGCGATCCGCGCCTTCTGCTCGGGCGTGAAGCCGGTGGTGCCGATCACGCAACCCACGCCGGCGGCCTCGCACGCGGCGACGTGCGCCATGCTGCCCTCGGGGCGCGTGAAGTCGATCAGCGCATCCGCGCCGACCAGGGCGGCCGCGATGTCGCTGCCGATGAGCGGCATCCCCGGGGCCTCGCCCGCCGCGCGGCCGATCGCGGGACTGCCCGGCACGTCGAGGGCCGCGTGCACGACGAAGCCCGCATCCGCCGCGACCGAGTCGACGAGCGCGCGGCCCATGCGCCCGCCCGCGCCGCAGATCACCACCCGCACCGTCACGGCTTGTCCGCCTTCGACGCATCGGCCGCCGCCGCGGGTGGCGCCTCGACCGGCACCGCGACGCCGGCCGGCGTGACGTCGCCGACGATGCGCTTCAGGCGATCGTCGGCGAACACGAGGGTCAGCACCCGTTGCTCGGGCGTGCCGCCGGCGCGGGAGAAGGAATAGAAGTAGTCCCAGCGGTCGGGATGGAACGCGTCGACCAGTGTCGGTGTCCCCAGGACGAAGCGGACCTGCGACCGCGTCATGTCGGGCTTGAGCCTTGCGACCATGTCCTGCGTCACCACGTTGCCCTGCTGGACGTCGATGCGATAGAGCTTCGGACGGGTACAGCCCGTGGCGGTGGCGACGATCCCGAGCGCGATCACCGCGGCGACAAGGCGGGCGCGATGCGGCCCGACCGGCTTCGACTTCATGCGCGTGAGGCTCCTGTGCGAGCGCCTATCATCCTTTCGAGTTTACGGACCCCGACACCATGCCGAACCGCACGCCGAACGACCTCAAGAACGCCGGGCTCAAGGCGACGCTGCCGCGGCTCAAGATCCTCAACCTGTTCGAGACCGCGAACGCGCGCCATCTGACCGCCGAGGACGTCTACCGGCTGCTGATCGCCGAGGGCATGGACATCGGCCTCGCGACGATCTACCGGGTGCTCACGCAGTTCGAACAGGCCGGCCTGCTGTCGCGCCATCACTTCGAGAGCGGCAAGGCGGTCTTCGAACTCAACGAGGGCGGCCACCACGACCATCTGGTGTGCATGCAGTGCGGTCACGTCGAGGAATTCTTCGACGAGGAGATCGAGCGTCGCCAGGAGCAGATCGCGCGCGACCGCGGCTTCACCATCCACGAGCACTCGCTGCAGCTCTACGGGACCTGCAACCGCACCAACTGCCCGAACCGGCCGAAGTCGGGCGGCGCGCGCAACACCGCCGCCGACACCCCGATCGACGCCTGACGCCGGCACGATCCGCGCGGCCCCGGACGTCCGCCGCCGGTTCAGCCCGACACGCCCCCGTCGAGCATCTCGCGCGCCAGTCGGCGCGTCGTCGCCGTCACCTGCACGCCGCCCAGCATCCGGGCGATCTCCTCGATGCGTCCGTCGCGATCGAGGCTCGCCACGCGCGACGCCGCCCGGCTCGCGTCCGCCACCTTCGACACCTGC
>JALORJ010000011.1 GCA_025459035.1 Burkholderiales bacterium | reverse complement strand
CTCATCAACGACGAGGACCGGCGCACGTCGAACCGCGTGCCGGGGCTGGGCGACCTGCCGATGCTCGACCGCCTGTTCGGCAGCCGCCTCGACCAGAAGTCGAAGACCGAGATCGTGCTGCTGATCACGCCGCGCATCGTGCGCAACGTCATGCGCCCCGAGGGTCTGGTCGCCGAGCTTCCGGTCGGCACCGACACCTATCCGGGGCTGCCGCCGCTGCGCATCGCGCGCACGAAGGCCGGCGATGTCGCGCTCGCGGCCGGCGGTGCCGGCGGACCGACGGCCGTGTTCGACGACGTGCCGGCGGCGAGCAATCCGTTCGGCATCGACTGGCGCGCCCCCGCGCAGGCGCAGGCCGGGCGCGAGCTGGTCGTGACGCTGCAGTTCCCGCCGGGGCGCTGGAAGAGCGGGGCGCTCGCGATCGTCTACGACCCGGCGCAGCTCGCGCCGGTCGGTGCCGCGCCGGCCGTCCCCGGGCAATTGCGGGTCGCGTTCGAGGGCGGCGCGCCGCCGCGCACGCTGCGCTGGCGAACGCTCGGCGACAAGCCGGGTGCGTCGCAGCTGCGGCTCGAGGACGCCGATCTCGTCGACGACACCGGCGACAGCATCGCGGTGACGCTGCCGGCGCCGCTCGCGATCGAGATCACGAAGCCCTGAGCATGCAGGCCATCGGCACGGCGGGTCGGCACATCGGCGGCGCCCGCGCCCGGCACGCCGCCGGCTTCACGTTCATCGAACTGATGCTGGTCGTCGCGGTGGTCGGCGTGCTGGCGCTCGGCCTCGTGCCGCTGGGCGAGCTGGCGGTGCAGCGCAGCCGCGAGCACGACCTGCGTGCCGCGCTGCGCGAGCTGCGTACCGCGCTCGACGCGTATCGCGCCGCGGTCGAAGACGGTCGCATCCTGCGCAAGGCCGACGAGTCCGGCTATCCGCCGTCGCTCGACGTGCTGGTGCGCGGGGTCGACAACGTCAAGCCCGAAGGCCCGAAGAAGCTGGTGTTCCTGCGGCGCATCCCGCGCGACCCGTTCTTCCCCGACGCGACCACCCCGGCCGAGCGCACGTGGGGGCTGCGCGGCTACGACAGCCCGCCCGACAGCCCGCGCCCCGGCAAGGACGTGTTCGACGTCCACTCGCTGTCGGAGCGGCGCGGCCTCAACGGCGTGCCGTACCGCCAGTGGTGAGCACACGGTGCGCCCCGACGCGCAGCGCGCGTGCGCCGCGCGCCGACGGGCGTGGCTTCACGCTGATCGAGCTGCTGGTGGTGATGGCGGTGATCGCGACGCTGCTGATGCTCGCGGTGCCGCGCTACTTCGCCGGCCTCGAACGCTCGAAGGAAGCGGTGCTGCGGCAGAACCTGCAGGAGCTGCGCGAGTCTCTCGACAAGTTCCACGGCGACAAGGGCACGTATCCGGGGACGCTCGAGGACCTGGTGTCGCAGCGCTACCTGCGCCGCATTCCGGTCGATCCGATCACCGACAGCGCGCAGACGTGGATCGTCGTGCCGCCGCCGCCCGATGTGGCCGTGAAGGGCAGCGTGTGGGACGTGCGCAGCGGCGCCCCCGGCGTCGCGATCGACGGCACGGCGTACCAGACATGGTGACGACGGTCCGCCGCCGCGGCCGGCACGACCGCGGAGACCGCGGCCGATGACGCCCGAGCAGGCCACCCTCGCCCGAGCGTTCGCGCAGGCCGGTCGCAACGATCCGTGCCCGTGCGGCAGCGGGCGCAAGTTCAAGAAGTGCCACGGTGACGCCGCGCGAGCGGCGGCGCCTGCGCGTGCCGATCCGCTCGACGCCGAGGTCGCGCGGATGCTGGCGCGTGTGCAGGCCGACGACATCGATGCGGCCGAGGCGATCGCCGTGCGGCTGCTCGCGCGCACGCCGCGGCATCCTGACGTGCTGAACGTGCTGGGCATCGCGGCGGCGCGGCGCAAGGCCTTCCCCGAGGCGCTGGCGCAGCTGCGCGCGGCGATCGCCGCGGCACCGCAGGCGGCCGTGCTGTGGATGAACCTCGGCAACGTGCTGCGCGAGTCCGGCGAACCCGAGGCCGCGCTCGACGCGCTGGCGCGGGCCTCGGCCCTCGATCCGGGCGAGCGCCACGTGCACTGGAACCGGCTGCTGGCGCTGGCCGATCTGAGGCGCATCGACGACGCGCGGGCGGCGGCGCGCGCGTGGCTGCAACCGGCGCGCGACGCGGACGCGTTCATGGCGCTGGCCGACCGCCTGCGCGACGACGGGCTGTTCGAGGCGCTGGTGCCGGTGCTGCTGGAGGCGCTGGCGCAGCGGCCGGACGATCATCGCGTGCTGAACGACGCCGGCATGGCGTGGCTCGAGCTGGGCGAGTTCGATGCCGCGCGGGACCTGCTTGCGCGCGCGGTCGAGGTCGCGCCCGACGTGTCGCTCGTGCATCGCAACCACGCGATAACGCTGACCGAGTCGGGCCGCTACGCCGAGGCCGTGGCCGCGGCCGACCGCGCGCAGGCGCTCGATCCGACCGACGTCGAGCCGTGTTGCGTGCGCGCGGCGGCGCTCGGGCACGCTGGCGATGTCGACGCCGCGCTGGCCGCGTTCGACGGTGCGCTCGCGCTGGCGCCGACACACCCGTTCGCGCGCCTGCGCCGCGCGATGCTGCTGCTGTCGGTCGGGCGCTACGCCGAGGCCTGGCCCGACTTCGAGGCGCGCCTCGAGGACGACGCCATCATCCCGCGCGACCGGGTCGCCGGCCTGCCGCGCTGGAACGGCGAGGATCCGGCCGGGCGCACGTTGCTGGTCCAGGGCGAGCAGGGGCAGGGCGACGCGCTGCACTTCGTGCGCTACGTACCGCTGCTCGCGCAGCGCGGTGCGCGCGTCGTGCTGGTCGCGCCGGCATCGCTGCGCCGCCTGTTCGCGCGCGTGCCGAGTGTCGCGCAGATCGTGGCGCCGGGCGAGCCGCTGCCGCCGATCGATGCGTGGGTCCCGTCGATGAGCCTGCCGCTCGCGTTCGGCACCACGCGGTCGACCATTCCCGCGCGCGAGCGCTACCTGCAGGCCGACCCCGCGCAGGTGGCGCAATGGCGCGCGCGACTCGACGCACGGTGCCCGCACGGCCAGCCGCGCGTGGGGCTGTGCTGGGCCGGCAATCCGGCGTACGGCACCGACCGACGTCGCAGCCTCGATCCGCAGACGCTCGCGCCGCTTGCCGAGGTCGGTGGCGTGGCCTGGGTGAGCCTGCAGAAGACGCCCCCCGGCTGGCGCGGCCGACCGCTGCCGCCGACGTTCCCGCTGTTGGACCCGACCGCGGAACTCGCCGACTTCGACGACACGGCCGCGCTGATCGAAGCCCTCGACCTGGTGGTGGCCGTCGACACGTCGGTCGCGCATCTGGCGGCGGCGCTGGGGCGCCCGACGTGGTTGCTGAACCGCTTCGACACCGACTGGCGCTGGGGGCGCGACGGTGACACGGCGCCGTGGTACGCGTCGGTGCGGCAGTTCCGCCAGACCCGCCCGCGCGACTGGGCCGCGCCGATCGCCGCGGTGCGCGACGCGTTGCGGACATGGATCGACGACGGCGGCGCGCGCGTGCGCGCGTGACGTCGGCGCCGCGCGCCCGCGTCGGCGGTATCGCCTATGTCGCGCTGCTGATCTTCGTCGCGCTGAGCGGCTTCGGGCTCGCCACGGCCGGGCGCTGGTGGGCCGCCGAGGCGCAGCGCGAGAAGGAACTCGAACTGCTGTTCGTCGGCGGGCAGTTCCGCGCCGCGATCGCGAGCTACGTCAAGGCCTCGCCCGGCGCCCCCGAGTACCCGCGCAGCTTCGCCGACCTGCTCGAGGATCGGCGTCAGCCGACCATCCGCCGGCATCTGCGCCGGCTGTACGTCGACCCGATGACCGGCACGACCGACTGGCTGCCGATCGTCGAGGCCGGACGCATTATCGGCGTGCGCAGCCGCTCGACGGTGCGGCCGATGCGTCGCCGCGGGCTGGTGGCCGAAGACGACGAGATGCTCGCCGGGGCCGCGACCGTCGGCGACTGGCGCTTCATCGCCGCGGCCCCGACGAAGGCGCCGGCTGCGGCGGTCGCCGCGGCGCCGGCGCCGCCGGCCGGTGACGGCGTCGGACTGCTGCCGTTACCCGACATGAACACGGCGCCCGAGGCGCCGCCGCCCGCACCGCCCGCGCCTCCCGCCAACCGCGACAGCCGCTGCGCCGACCAGCGGGCAACCGACGTGGCCACGTGCGCCGCGGCGCGGACCGACGCGACGCCGGTCGCCCAGGTGGTCGCGTGCATCGCGTCGGTGTCGGCGCGCGACCTCGCGTGCCAGATGGGACGCAGCCCGCCACCGTTGAAGCTGCCGACGACGCGCTAGGCGGTCGCCCTGCGTGGTCGAGGCTCGTCGCGATCCATGCGGATCACGGCAACGTCACGGAGCGGTCATCTGGCGTCGCGACACTCCGCGGATGCACGACGTCCGAAGAATTCGCGGCGCGGCTGCGCGCCAGCTCCACGCGCTGACCGGCATCACGCTCGCGGTCGCGGGGATGGCCACGGTGGCCGAGGCCGAAGAGGCGCCGACCACCGCCGTGCGCCCGGCGCTGAACAACGTGCGCCCGATGGAACCCGACACGGCGCGGTACGTCGACGGCAATGTCCCGCGCGGTGCGCAGGCGCCCACGACCGAGCGCGCCCTGAGAACGCTGCGCGGCGACGTGAGCTTCCGACGCCCGCCGTCGGCGTTGCCGCCCGCCGAGGTCGCCCTGTTCGAGGCGCTGTCGGCGCGCGACACCACCGCGGCGCGTGCCGCGATCGCGAAGGGCGCGCGCGGCAGCGTGCGCGACGGCGCGACCGGCCTGACGGGACTCACGGCGGCGATCGACGCGCAGGACGCCGAGGTGGTCGAAGGCCTGCTCGAGCGTCGTGCGGATCCGATGCTGCGCGACGGCCGCGGGCGCAGTCCGCTCGCGCTCGCGGCGCTGCGCGGCCATCCGCGCATCGTCGAGATGCTGCTGCGCGCCGGCGCCCGCATTGACGTGCGCGGCGACGACGGGCTGCCGCCGCTGGCGGCCGCGGTGCTCGCCGATCGCGTCGCCGCCGTCGACCTGCTGATCGCCCGCGGTGCGGATGTCGCACAGCGCGATGCGCGCGGGCATCCGCCACTCGTGCTCGCCGCACAGCAAGGTCACGTCGGCAGCGCGCGGCGGCTGCTTGCCGCGGGCGCCGCGGTCGACGGCGGCGGCCAGGACGGCCTGCCGCCGCTGTACTGGGCGGTGCTGCGCCGGCACCGCGCCGTGGCGGAACTGCTGGTGGCGGCAGGCGCCAACGCCGGGACGATCTCGCTCGACGCGCTCGACTGACGCCCTCGACGGACGCGTCGCGACCGGCGTCGGCGCCGGGCGACCCGGTCCGAACGGATCGTGCGACGTCGCAAAAGCGCCATGTGCACGTAACACGGCCTTTCGATACTGCGCAGCTGCGGGGGGAGGGCGCGAGGCCGGCGTCGACGATCCACCTGCGTCCCTTTCGTGGCGGATCCGACGATGCTCGATGAAGTGGTGACGCTCACCGAGCGCGACACCGAGCGCCTGCTGCACGTGATGCGCTCGTCCCTCGAGGTGCGCAAGCGTCACCAGTATTTCCTCTGGGTGCAGGGCAACCTCCAGGCGCTGCTGCCGCACGACGTGATGGTCTGCGCGCACGGCGACTTCGCCCGTCGGCAACTGGTGTTCGAACACTTCTCGAGCGTGCCGCTTGCCGACGCGGATGTCGCGGCGCTGGTCGACCCCGAGAACGGCCTCGTGGTGCAGGTGGCGCGGCAATGGATCGAGCGCGGCGAGCGCCCGCTGTTGATGTCGGCGGCCGATCCCGACTCGACCCTGTGGCGGCGCTTCGAAGGGGCGCTACGCAAGCTCGACCTGCAGAACATGGCCTTGCACGGCACGCCGGCCTGGGCCGGCGGCGCGTCGAGCTGCTTCGCGCTGTTTCGCATGCCCGAGCCGGTCACCGCGCGCACCGCGCACGCGCTGGACCTGCTGGTGCCGCAACTGCACGTCACGCTGCTGCGCACGCTCGCGAACGAGCGTCGCGACGTGGTCGAACCCAGCGGCGTCGAGCGGCTGATCACACAGCGCGAGGTCGAGATCCTGCAGTGGGTGCGCGACGGCAAGAGCAACCTCGAGATCGGCGAGATCCTGGGCATCAGTCCGCTGACCGTGAAGAACCACGTGCAGAAGATCCTCAAGAAGCTCAACGTGCAGAACCGTGCGCAGGCCGTGGCGCGCGGCATCTCGCTGCAGCTGATCCGCACGCCCGTCGGCTGAACGACGCACTGCGACACACGCGGCTCGCCGGCGTGTGTCCATCGTCCGATCGGCCCATGTGTTCCGTGATGGCGACGTGGTCCGTTCGATCCATCCGGCATGACAGTTGTGCGGATGCGACCCCCGAACCTGTCCGCTTTCGAGATTCTGCGTAGTCGTTGCGGATCACGGATTGCGGTGCACCACGTCACACCCTCTACACATCGGCTGACTACCGTGGAAGGGCTCGATACGGCGCCTGCGCACTTAGCGCGAACCGTCGTCTCGGCCTGCCGAACGGATCACGAAATCGGACCGGAGGCACGGGCGGGCGCGTCACCGACGCCGTCGATGCTCGTGATGTCGCAGCGCTCGACCGCGGCGACATGCCCGATCACCGCGACCTTCGTCACGGTCGGACCACGGAATCACGGAGTGGGCCGGGCGGGCATCAACTTCCTCAGGAGACGTATTCAATGAAGCTCAAGCAACTGGTGGTGGCCGCTGCAGCGGCAGCTGCTTCGATGTCGGCGCAGGCGGTGATCTCGACGGGCGTCGGCGCCGCGACCACGGCCGAAATGGTGCTCAACGTGATCGACGAGAACGGCGTCGTGTTCTCGCAGGACACGGGGCTGGTCATCTCGACGCTGCGGTCCTCCGCCGCAACGATGATGGATCCGTCGGTGCCGCTGGCCGTGGTGAACCTCGATCCGGGTCTGATCAGCTTCGTGCTCGAGCGCCAGGGCGCCGGGATCGGGTTGACCTATGCGTTCGTCGGCTCGTTCAACAAGGCGGGTCAGCAGCGCGCCCTGATGGCGTCGGCGGTCGACGTGGAAGACGGTTCGGCGGCGAACGGTTTCGAAGCCAATGATTTCACCGGCATGACGAACCGCACGGTCGCCAGCGCCGCCAACAACATCCGCACGGTCTTCGAGATCCTCAACCCGCTGCCGACGCACAGCACGACGGCCAACGGCGTGTCGACGGTCGACACGGTCGCCCAGCCGACGGCGAGCGCCATGTTCGTGTCGAACTACGGCGTGAACGCGTTCTGGGGCACGCAGAGCACCCTCGACGCGCGCTCGGAGATCTGGTTCGGCGAGACGACGTCCACCAACCTCAACAGCGCGGCCTCGCTCGAGCAACTGAAGGATGGTCGCGGCTTCGAATACAACGGTTTCTTCCGCTTCGACCCCGCCGGCGGCCCGACGCAGTTCGTCATCAAGGCGGTTCCGGAACCCTCGACCTACGCGCTGATGGCGCTGGGACTCGTCGGCGTCGGTGCGATCGTCCGTCGCCGTCGCGGCGCGGTCGCGAAGTAACGCGCGCTTCCTCCCCGTTCGATCCCCGTCGTGATGTTCCGACCCGCCACATGGCGGGTCGGCGGGGACACTCGTCTCAAGGAGATCTCGAAAATGCAACGCAAGACTCTCGTTCAGGCCTGCGCTCTGGCGCTCGGCATGGTTGCCGGCGGTGCCGCCCAGGCGCAAGCCGTTGCCGCCTTCGACGTTCCGCAACTCACCGTCTACGTGTCGGGTGCCAGCGCGCCGGACGCCTTCCTTCAGTCGATCGCGACCGGCCTGTTCCAGCCCGGTTTCTTCTCGTATCAGGACGACGGCGGCACGCCGACCATCCTGACCGACGACGGTCGCAGCTATCGTGCCTTCTTCGGCCGCATGCAGACTGGCGCCGACATTCCGGCCAGCCTGCGCGGTCGCACCGTGATGTTCATCAAGCGTTCGCGCGGCGGCTCGGTGTGGGGCGTCAACCCGATCGCTCGCGCGCAGCGTCAGACCGTGATGAACATCACGGCGGGCACGTGCGCGCTCGACGGCGCGATCTACAAGTGCGGTGAGCGCGGCATCGATCCGGGCCTGCCCGGCTATTTCGACCCGTCGAACGCCGGTCTGGTGGCCGACTTCGGCGTGTCCGACGTCGAGCCCGCGGTGTTCAAGGGTCCGTTCAACGTCGAGTTCGGCCAGTCCGAACTGACGGGGGCCGAAGTCGCACGCATGCGCGTGCGTGCCGCCAACACGCTGGCGATGGGCCTCGTGGCCACGAACGAAGTGCCGTCGACGACCGTGTTGTCGCGCTCCGACTACGGCTCCATGCTCAACGGCGTGACGACCGACTGGGCGGCGATCGATCCGTCGATCGCCAGCGGCAACACGCAGGTCGTGGTCTGCCGTCGCGTGCAGGGCTCGGGCACGCAGTCGGCGTACAACCACTTCTTCAGCAACTTCCCGTGCCAGTCGGCGTTCCAGGGCAACGTGCCTCCGGCACGGATGGCGGACTCGGCCGGCTTCAACGTGGGCGGCACCGGTACTCAGCTCGATCCGATCCAGATCGACCCGACTGCCGGCTTCACGGTCGTCGAGAACCCCAGCTCGGGCAACGTGCGTGACTGCCTGGCGCGCGCGCAGAGCCGCACCGCGCACACGTTCCGCGGCGACGACGGTCTCTGGTACACGGTGCAGTTCCAGAACAGCACCGACCCGTTCCGTGCGATCGGCACCCTGTCGCACGACAGCGCCGCGAACGCCACGGTCGCGAACGGCTACACCTTCCGCTATCTGGACGGTGCCGGCTCGTTCAACATCGTGTCGGGTGCGCTGATCTCGGGTCCGGGCACGGGCATCGCGCCGAGCAAGCAGAACCTGATCGACGGTCGTTGGGACTTCACCGCGGAACTCACGTTCCAGAACCGTGGTGTGGCCGTCGTCAACGACCACGGCGACAACATCCCCGCGCTCGCGGGCGACAAGCTGACGTTCTTCACCGAGTTCGTCCGCCGCGCCGGCGCCCCGGCGTTCAACGCGCCGAACTGGGTCGCCGCGCTCCCGACGAACTTCGACCCGACGCTGCCGGCGAACGTCGGACGTACCGCGAAGTTCACGCGCTCGGGCAACACCTGCGCGCCGCTGCAGCGCTTCTTCTGATCGTCACATCGGGACGCGACACTTCGGTGTCACGTCCCGATCCGATCGGATCACGCCGGACGGTGCCCTCACGGGCCGTCCGGCGTCTTCACGCATGCCTATCTCCTTGATGCCTTCTGCTGCCGTCGATCGCCCGCGATCGACGCGCGCTCTCGTGGCCGTATTGCTGGTGCTCGCGACGGTCACGGCGGCGTCGCGAGTGCTCGCGGCCGACGACGGCGCATCCGTCGCTTCCGCGGAGCCGACCGCCGACGACGCGAAGCCCGCATTCGACATCCTCGAGTTCGTCGTCGACGGCAACTCGGTGCTGACGCCGCTCGAGATCGAGCGCGCGGTCTACGCCCACATGGGCGAGCGCCGCACGATCGATGACGCCGAGGCCGCCCGCGCGGCGCTCGAGCGCGCCTACCAGTCCCAGGGCTGGTTGACCGTGACGGTCGACCTGCCGGAGCAGGACGTGTCCAACGGTCAGGTCCGGTTGCAGGTCACCGAGGGCCGTGTCGAACGGGCGCCGGTCAGCGGCAACCGCTACTGGTCGCGTGGCTGGATCCGCTCGCGCGTGCCGTCGCTGCAGGTCGGCGAGGTGCCGCGCTTCCCGGATCTGCAACGCGAGATCAATGCACTGAACAGCAGCCCCGAGCGCACCGCCACGCCGGTCCTGCGCCCGGGCAGCGCGCCCGGCGCGGTCGAGATCGAGCTGAAGGTCGCCGAGCAGAACCCGGCCAAGGGCTCCATCGAGCTGAACAACCGCAACGCGGCCGGCACGTCGGCGTCACGGCTCGTGGCCACGTTCGGCTACGACAACCTGTGGAACCGCGATCACAAGATCGGGTTCACGACGATCCTGTCGCCGCAGGACTTCAGCGAGGTCCAGGTGCTGGTCGCCAACTACCTCGTGAAGCTGCCCGAGTCACGCAACGTGCTGGCGGTGTACGCGGTGCGATCGCGCAGCGACATCGCCGCGCTCGGCGCCATCAGCATCCTCGGCGACGCCGACATCCTCGGCACGCGCTACGTGATCCCGCTCGACGCGCGCGACGACCTGATCCACAACGTCTTCCTCGGTGCCGACTACAAGTCGTTCAAGGAAGACATCCGCCAGGGCGGCCAGCCCGGCGTCATCACACCGATCACGTACACGCCGCTGACCGCGCAGTACGACGCGACACGCCAGGGCCGCAAGGGCGTCACGAAGTTCAACGTCACGACCACCTTCGCGATCCGCGGCCATCTGTTCGGCAACGACGACGCCGAGTTCATGGACCGCCGCTTCGGTGCCCGCGCCAACTACATGGTGCTGAAGGCCGACCTGAAGCGCGAGCAACTGCTGCCGCGGCGCATGACGCTCGTCGGCCGTCTCGGGCTGCAGGGCGCGAGCGGGCGGCTGATCAACACCGAGCAGTACTTCGCCGGTGGCGCGGACACCGTGCGCGGCTACTTCGAGGCCGAGGCGCTCGGCGACGACGCGACCTTCGCGAGCCTGGAACTGCGCTCGCCCGGTCTGCTGCCCGGTGACGACCGCGATCTGGTCGCGTTCGGCTTCACCGACGCCGCCGACGTGCGCACCAAGGCCCCGCGCCCCGGTGTGCCCGGCAGCGTGAACCTGTGGAGCGTCGGCGCTGGCGTGCGCTTCCGCCAGTCCGACCGCATCGATGCGGCCCTCGAACTCGGGGTGCCGATGGAAGACGGCCCGGTACGCAGTCGCCGTGGCGAACCCCGCCTGCACGCCCGCCTCGCCTGGAAATTCTGACTTCGCCATGAACCGCCACTGCCATCGCCTCGTCTTCAGCGCCGTCCTCGGCATGCTCGTGCCGACCCACGAAGCCGTGCGCGCGCGCGGGGCGGTCGGCAGTACACGGCGCGCGCGTCGGCGTGCCGTCGCCCTCGCGTCCTTTGCGACGCTCGCCCTCGGGACGGGTGACGTGATGGCCGACGGTCCGGCGGCCGGCACGATTCCGATTCCGGTGCTCGATGCCGCCGGCGGCGCGAACATCGCGTCCTTCGGCAACGTGTCGGCCGCGACGTCGGCGCTGCACGGCGGGCAGCTGCTGACCGTGACCCAGGCGAGCCAGCGCGCGATCGTGAACTGGCAGAGCTTCGACGTCGCTGCCGGCAGCGCCGTGCGCTTCGATCAGCCGTCGACGACCGCGTCGATCCTGAACCGCATCGGCGGCGCGAACCCGTCGCAGATCTACGGCAGCCTCACGTCCAACGGCGAGGTCTACCTGCTCAACGACAGCGGCTTCGTGTTCGGTCGCGGCGCGCAGATCGCGACCGGGTCGTTCGTGGCCAGCGCGCTGCGGATCGCCGACGACACGTTCCGCGGCGGCCTGCTGTCGCTGCAGACGGCGCCGGGCGTCGCGACTGCGGCGTTCGAGTGGGGCGGCACGCGTCAGCAGTTCGAGGCAACGCTGATCCGCGTCGACGAGACCGCATCGATCTCGGCCTCCACCGGCGGCCGCGTCATGCTGCTCGCGCCGACCGTGCAGAACAGCGGGACGATCCGTACGCCGGAAGGCCAGACGATCCTCGCGGCCGGGGGACGCGTTTACCTCACGGCGCCGCTCGACGCGACTCTGCGTGGCTTCCTCGTCGAAGTCGATCCGTTCACCGAGCGCGACGCAAGCGGCACCCCGATCGCCGATCCGGTGTCGGGTCGCGTCGACAACACGGCTGCCGGTCGCATCGTGGCCGAGCGCGGCAACGCGACGCTCGCGGCCTTCGCGGTGAACCAGAACGGACGCGTCAGCGCGACGACGTCGGTGCGCCTCAACGGTTCGGTGTTCCTGAAGGCAGGCCACGGCGGCGCCGGAGTCGAGACGACCGAGGCCGTGCGCACAGGCACGGTCACCCTCGGCGCCGGCAGCATCACCGAGGTTCGGCCGGATGCCGGCGATCGCAGCACGTCACTCGACGCGCAGGGCTTCGAGGTGTCGCGCGTGCGCCTGACGGGCCGCACCGTGGTGCTGCAGGAGGGCGCATCGATCGTGGCGCCCGGTGGTGCTGTCGAGCTGATCGCGCAGGCGCGGATGCCGGGGGCACTGCCGACCGATCCGAACTTCGTGGCGCCAGGCACCCCGCGCGACCCGTCGGTGCGCGTGTATCTCGCCCCCGGGGCGGTGATCGACGTGTCGGGGACCGAAGGCGTCGTGGTGCCGGTCGAGCGCAACTTCGTGCAGGCCGAACTGCGCGGCAACGAACTGCGCGACTCCCCGCTGCAGCGCAGCGGCGCGCTGCGCGGGCAGACCGTCACCGTCGACATCCGCAAGGGCACCCCGATCGGCGACGTGTCCGGCTACACGTCGCAGATCCAGCGCGGCGTCGGCGAGCGCACGGCCATCGGGGGTTCGATCACGATCCGCTCCGAAGGCGACGTGATCGTGCGCCAGGGCAGTCTGCTCGACGTGTCGGGCGCGGCACTGCGCTACTCCGACGGCATCGCCGCCGAGACCACGCTGCGCGGCGCCGACGGGCGGCTCTACCGGCTGTCGGAGGCGACGCCCGATCGCATCTACACCGGCTTCGGCGACCGCTACACGGTGCGGTCGTCGCGCACCGGCGAGTCCGAGACCTGGTTCAAGACCGATGTCGGCGAGTTCCAGGCCGGCTACGTCGAAGGCAAGTCCGCCGGGACGGTCACGCTGTTCGGGTCGACCGTCGTGCTCGACGGCGACGTCGCCGGGCATCGTGTCGTCGGCCCGTATCAGCGCGATGCCGCGACGATGCCGCGCGGCGGCGCGCTCGTGCTCGGGCCGGTCGCCGGCATCGGCTACGAAGGGGCGAACGACGCGCGACTCGGCGATGTGCGCATCGGCGCGCAGAGCGCGGTTCTCGCGTCGGGCTTCGCGGCCGACACCCCGCTGCCGCCGGGCGTGGCCGGGGGGGCGCGCCTGGATGCCGATCGGCTGACGCGTGGCGGGCTGTCGAAGCTCGCCGTGTCGTCGAACGGTCGCATCGAGATCGTCGCCGGGTCGACCGTCGACACCGGTCCCTTCGGCAGCATCGCGCTGAGCGCTCGCCAGATCGACGTCGATGGCGCGCTCGTGGCGCGGGGCGGATCGATCGCGCTGACCACCCGCGAGACGTTCGGGTCGGTGCCCACGGCAGCGGTCGATCCGGCCAACCCGGACACGCAGTTCGGGCTCACGGTCGGGCCGTCGGCGCGCATCGATGTCGCGGGGACGTGGACCAACGACCGGCTCGATACCCGCGGCGGCGCCGCGCCGACGTCGGGTCGCGCGCTCGACGGCGGCACGGTCGCGGTCGTCGGCGCGCGCGACGTCACCGTCGCGGCAGGCAGCGCCATCGATGCGTCGGCGGGAGGCACGGTGTCGCGCGATGGCGCCATCACGCTCGGGCGCGGCGGAGCGATCCGCCTGGAGTCCGGGCGTGTCGGTGCCGCGGACGCCGATCCCTCGACGGCGCCGCTGGTGCTGCAGGGCACGATCTCGGCCTTCGGCGGCATCGCCGGCGGGGGCTCGCTGAGCCTGGGCGCATCGCAGGTCACCATCGGCGGCGCGCCGACGGGCGCGGTCGGCGAACTGTGGCTCGACGCCGGCTTCTTCACGCGCGGCGGGTTCCGCGACTTCTCGGTGTCCGGCAACAACGCCCTCGACGTGGTGGCCGGCACGCGGATCGCCCCGCAGGCACGCATCCTCGGCACCGACGCAGCGATGCTGTCGCAGCCGACCGGCGCGCGCCTCACCGCCTTCGCGTCGGAGGCCGTGGTGGGTCCGGTGCTGCGACCGGCGCAGTCGCTCGCGCTCGGGTCGACCGGCCAGGGCAGCACGCTCACCGTCGGCGCCGGGGCGAGCATCGATGTCGGCGCGCGCGGCTCGGTGAGTCTCGCGTCGAACAGCCAGCTCACCGTGCTGGGTCAACTGGTCGCGCGCGGCGGCCGTGTCTCGCTCACGAACGCGCTCGCGTCGGTCTCCGACGGCGGGTTCCGGGACGACGTGTCGATCTGGCTGGGCGGTGACGCCCGGATCGACGTGTCCGGCACGACGCTCGCGGCGCCGAATCGATTCGGGCGTCAGGTCGGCGAGGTGCTCGACGGTGGCGTCGTGACGGTGTCCGCGGGCCGTGGCTACCTGGTCACCCAGGCCGGCAGCCGCATCGACGCGCGCGGCGCGGTCGGAGAACTCGATGTGGCGCGCGACGCCGGCGGTGCGACGCCACTGCCGACGCGGACCGCGCTGGCGAGCGACGGCGGGCAGATCGCGCTGACGGCGCGGGAAGGCATGCTGCTCGCTGGCGCACTCGACGGACGCGGCGGCGCCGCCGACGCGCAGGGCGGCACCCTGTCGGTGACCATCGCCGGCGAGCCGCTGTTCAGCTTCCCGACCGCGCCGCGGCGCATCGTGCTGTCGGACGCATTGCTGCCGGCGGCGGACCCGGCGGGTCTGCGGATCGGCGACCCGATCGACCCGACCCCGTTCGCGCCGTCGCCGGTACGCAACGGCGCCGCGTTCGTCGCGGCGGACCGCATCGAGGCCGGCGGCTTCGACCGCGTGACGCTGCGCGCGCGCGATGCCGTCGAGATCGCGCCGCAGGGCGCGACGCTGTCGGCACGGCGTTCGATCACGATCGATGCCCCGGTCCTCGCGATGGCGCCCGGGGCCACGACCACCGCGACGTTCGAGGCGGCGCGCATCGCGCTCGGTCCGGTCGACGCGAGTCGGCAGGTCGCGGCGTCGCTCTCGACCGGTGCGGGCCGGCTCGAGGTCACGGCCGACACCGTCGACCTGTTCGGCGAGTTCGGACTGTCCGGGTTCGCGTCGACGCGCGTGGTGGCCGGGCGGGATCTGCGCCTTTCGGCCGTGGGGGTCGACACCGATCCGAGCCCTGCGATCGTCCCGGCGCTGCGCGGTCGCCTGCGCAGCACCGGCGACATCGACCTCGCGTCCGCTCGGACGTACGTGACGACGCTGTCCGACTACACGATCGAACGCGTCGACGGCACCGGCGCGCCTGCCGGAGCGGTACGGTTCTCGGACGTCGCCGGTGACCCGCTCGGCACACCGTTGTCGGCCGGGGGCGCGCTCACGGTTCGCGCCGCGCGGATCGAACAGCGCGGCAGCGTGTTCGCGCCGCTCGGCAGCCTCCTGTTCGACGCGACGGAACGCGTCGATCTCGCGGCCGGCAGCCTCACGAGCGTGTCCGGTGCCGCGCGCGTCGTCGTCGATCCGGCCACCGGCGCGACGCGCACGGTCGGCGACGCCGTGCTGGTGCCGCTCGGGCGCACCGAACTGAGCGGTCGCGATGTCGTGTACCCGCTCGGCGGCGGGCTCGGCAACGTGGTTCTGTCGGCGATGCCGACCAAGCGCGTCGAGTTCGACGGTCCGCGCATCGATCTGGCGGGCACGGTCGACGTGCGCGGGGGCGGCGACGTGTTCTTCCACGAGTTCACGGCCGGCCCCGGCGGCTCCGCCGACGTGCTCGATCCGGCGCGCTTCCCCGACGCGTTCGCGATCCTCCCGACGGTACGCGGTCGCGATGCAGGCCCCTTCGATCTGCACTACCGGGCCGGGGTGACCGCCTTCGACGATGGCGACCAGATCGTGCTGACCGGCGTCGCCGGCCTCGCGCCAGGTGCCTACACCAAGCTCCCGGCGCGCTACGCGCTGCTGCCGGGCGCGATGCTCGTCACGCCGCGGGCGGGGACGACCGACTTCGTCGCGAGCCAGATCCAGCGCCTCGACGACGGCAGCCTGCTCGTGCCGGGCGTGACCGGGTACACCGACGCGAGCGGCACGTTCGTCAGTCGCGAGCGCAGCCAGGGTTGGGTGGTGCAGACCACCGACATCGTGCGCAACCGCGCCGAGTACACGCTGACCGGCGCGACCGGTGCGTTCGGCCGCACCGCCGGCGCCGCCTTGCCGGGCGACGCCGGCGCGCTCGTGCTGCAGGCGGCCGACGCGTTGTCGATTCCGGGGCGCCTGCTCGCGGATGCGGCCCCGGGTCGCCGCGGGGCGCAGGTCGACATCGTCGCCGACCGGCTGATGGTGGTGCCGACCGGCGGCACCGCCGACGCCGGTTTCCTGGCCCTCGACGCAGGTGCGCTGACGGCACTGGGCGCCGAGAGCCTGCTGATCGGCGGCGAGCGCCGCCGTGTGCCGGGCGGCGTGGCGATCGACGTCGCCGCGCCGGACTCGCAGGTGATCGTCGCGAACGACGCAGCGCATGCGCTGATCGCGCCGGAGCTGCTGTTCGTGGCCGGCGCCTCGGTCGATGTGCGCGACGGCAGCGCATTGCGCGTGGACGCCGCCGCGCCGGTGGCGTCGGGCGGGCCGATCGTGATCGCCGGTGACGGCGCCCTGCTGCGCGTCGGCGCCGGGGCGGCCGTGCCGGTGTCGCGGACCGAGGTCGCACGCGCCGCCGGCACGTTGACGCTCGGCGAGGGCGTGACGATCGCGCGGCTCGACCCGGCCACGACCGTCCCCGTCGCGGCGACGCTCGACGCGACGCTCGACACGCGGGTCGCGCCGACCGCGCAGCTCGGCGCCGACGCCCTCGACCTCGCGGCCGGCCGCGTCAGTCTCGGCGCGGTGCCCGACGGCACGCCCGGACTGGTGCTCGAAGGCAACCTGCTGGCGCAGGCCCAGGCCGCCGACGAGATGCGCATCCGCAGCTACAGCAGCATCGATTTCCACGGGCCGTTGCTGCTCGCGGCTGCCGGAAGCACCACCGCCGATCCGATCCCGCTGCAGGCCATCGTGCTCGACGCCGCGGCACTGCGCGG
>JALORJ010000226.1 GCA_025459035.1 Burkholderiales bacterium | reverse complement strand
CGTCATCCGGATTCGCTTCGTGCTCGGCAAGGCATCGATCCAGTTCGTCGCGGGTATCGGCGTCGATCGGCGTCGACTCGACCGCGGGCAGAAGGCTGTGCCAGACGTCCTCGAGCAGCGCCATGCGCTCCGGGACGGGCAGTTGCAGGATTTCTTCGAGCAAGGCTTCGCGCATGACCACTCCGTGGCGGGTCCGACGTCACGAGTGTCCGCCCGCACCCGCAGCCCGACAACCGCCGCGCACTACGCTTCGCGCTCTGCCCCTTCCCAAGGTCGAACGCCATGGTCGGTGATCCGGTCGCCCTCACCATCCGCCGCACGATCCCGCGTCCGCCGACCGCGCTGATCGATCGCTTCCGCGACACGCCGACGGGCTTCGTCACCGACGCGATGAACGGCCGCGGCAGCGCGCATCACGCCATCCAGCCGCTGGCGCCGTCGATGCGCTGCGTCGGCCCGGCGGTCACGGCCTTCTGCGCGCCCACCGACAACCTCGCCGCGATGGCCTGCCTCGACTTCGTGCAGCGCGGCGACGTGATCGTGATCGCGGCGCAGGCCGACGCGTTCTCGGCCGTGATCGGCGATCTGTGGGCGCTGTGGGCGAAGCGCCTGGGCGTCGCGGGCATCGTCGTCGACGGTCTGGTGCGCGACGTCCCCGGCCTGCTCGACGCCGACATCCCGGTGTTCGCGCGCGGGCACTGCGCGAACGCCGGCTACAAGAACGGCCCGGGCGAGATCAACGGCGCGGTGAGCTTCGGCGGCGTGCCGGTCGCCGCGGGTGACATCGTCGTGGCGGACGGCGACGGCATCGTGTTCGTCCCGCATGCGCAAGCCGATGCGCTTGCCCGCGTGCGCCGCGGCGAGACGCTCGGGTTCTGGGACGCGGCCGGGCTTGCCGCGCGCGGCGCGGTGCGCTGGATCGACTGAGCGCTTGTGCAGCCATCCGCCACACCCGCTCGAACGCGCCTGACGGCGTCGCCCGGCGTCGCGATTGCCCGCCGTGATCCTCGCCGCGGCCGGACCTCGCACCTTGCGCGCGTCGAACGCGCTCGGGCGCACCGAGCGGCTTCACGGGTTGCGAGCACCGGCGACGCGGTCCGCCTACGATCGACCGGTCCGCTGCGAGGGAGTCCCCCATGACCATGCCGTCCGCTGCTCAGCTTGCGACCCCGCGCGCGGGGCGCCGCCGTCGCGCCCTTGCCGCCGCCGCGATCGCGTGCGTCACCGCGGTGCTTCCGGCCACGGCCGGGATGAGCGACGTGCTCCATGCCGGGCAGGAGAAGTGGGTGCCCAACCGCACGGTGCCGCCGGGCATGGACCTCGTGATGATCTACGGCGCCCCCAACCTGCCGGGCCCCTTCATCTTTCGCGCGCGCGTTCCGCCGCACTACCGGCTGCCGCCGCATGTGCACCCCGACGCGCGCGTCGTCACGGTGCTGTCGGGCACGTACCGGTCGGGCACCGGCCCCGACTTCGATGTCGCGAAGCTCGAGACCTTCGAGGTCGGCAGCTTCTACTCGACGCCGGGTGGCACGCCGCACTTCTCGCTGACGGGCGACACCGAGGCGGTGATCCAGGAAATGGGCTTCGGCCCGACGAGCGGCATCGACTACGTGCACCCCGAGGACGACCCGCGGCGCAAGTGACCGTCACCCGAGGCTGAAGCGATGCGCAAGTCGATCGCCGAGGTGCGTCACCCCGGCGCCGGCCACTGGGTCGGCGACGGTTTTCCGGTGACGACGCTGTTCGGCTACCAGGATCTCGGTGCCGGGGCGCTGAGCCCGTTCCTGATGCTCGATCACGCGCGCCCGACGGCCTTCGCGCCGGCCGAGCGTCCGCGTGGCGTCGGCGAGCATCCGCATCGCGGCTTCGAGACCGTGACGATCGTCTGGTCGGGCGAACTGGAGCACCGCGACTCGGCCGGTGGCGGCGGTCGCATCGGGCCTGGCGACGTGCAGTGGATGACGGCCGGCGACGGCGTGGTGCACGACGAGTTCCACTCGGCCGCGTTCACGCGCACCGGCGGCGTGCTCGAACTGGTGCAGCTGTGGGTCAACCTGCCGGCGCGGTTGAAGCGCACGACGCCGGCGTACCAGACGCTGCGCGACGCCGCGATCCCGCACGTGCAGCTTGCCGACGGCGTCGACGTGCGCGTGATCGCCGGGCGCTGTGCCGATGCGGTCGGGCCGGCGCGCACGCACACGCCGGTCGAGCTGTGGGACGTGCGCCTGGCGGCCGACGCGACGGCGGACCTGCCGCTGGCCGACGGTCACACCGCGGCGGTCGTCGTGCTCGACGGCACGCTGCGCGCCGGCGACGCGACGCACCCGGCCGGCACGCTGGTGGTGGGCACGCGCGACGGCGCCGGGTTCGGCGTGACGGCCGCGGGCGCCGGCGCACATCTGCTGGTGCTGGGCGGTGCGCCGCTCGACGAACCGGTGGCCGCCTACGGCCCGTTCGTGATGAACACGCGCGACGAGCTGATCGAGGCCTTCCGCGATTTCGAGGCGGGGCGCATGGGGCGACTGTCGCCGGTGGCGGAGACCGCCGCTTGATCGATCGGCTGCGGGCAGGGCGCATCGACGGGAGGGCGGGTGCGTAGCGGGCGCGTGGCAGGCGCGGTGCTGGCGCTCGCGCTTCTGGTCGGTGGGGTCGTGGCGTGGATGCAGCGCGCGCCGTCGGCCGACGCGCCGGCGGCCGATGCCCGCGGCGGCGCCGGTGGCCGGCCCCCCGGCGCGGCGGGCGGTGCCGAGCGCGACCGCCCGCGGCCGGTGGCCGTGGCGCAGGCGACGCAGGCCGACGTGCCGGTGGCGATCGACGCACTGGGCACGGTGACGCCGCTGCGCACCGTGGTGGTCCGCGCGCGGGTCGAGGGCACGCTGGTCGACGTCGCCTTCCGCGAAGGTCAGGACGTGCGTGCGGGCGACGTGATCGCGCGCATCGACGCGCGTCCGTTCGAGGCCGCGCTCGCGCAGGCCGAAGGCACGCGCGCGCGCGACGCCGCGCTGCTCGACGCCGCGCGCATCGACCTGGCGCGCTATCGCACGTTGCTCGAGCAGGACTCGATCGCGCGCCAGCAGGTCGAGGCGCAGGCGTCGCTGGTGCGCCAGTACGAGGGCGCACTGCGTGCCGACGACGGCGCGATCGCGCAGGCGCGTCTGCAGGTCGCCTACGCGACGGTGCGCGCGCCGATCTCGGGCCGCGCCGGGCTGCGCGCGATCGACGTCGGCAACGTCGCGCGCGCCACCGACCCGAACGGCCTGGTGACGCTGACGCAGCAGTCGCCGATCGCGGTGGTGTTCGCGGTGCCGCAGGACCGCCTGCCCGCCGTGCTGGCGCGCGTGCGGGCCGACGCGAAGCCTGCGCCGGTCGAGGCCTGGGACCGCGAGCGCCGCACGCGGCTGGCGACCGGCACGCTGCTCGCCGTCGACAACGTCATCGATCCGACCACCGGCACGGTGAAGCTCAAGGCGCAGTTCGACAATGCCGACGGGGCGCTCTTCCCGAACCAGTTCGTCAACGCGCGGCTCGAGGTCGACGTGCGCCGCGGCGCCACGGTGCTGCCGTCCGCCGCCGTGCAGCAGGGCGCGACCGGTCCGTTCGTGTATCGGGTCGAGGACGACACCGTGCACATCCGTCCGGTGCGCGTGAGCCCCGCCGACGCCGGTCGCGTGTTCGTCGACGACGGCGTGCAGGTCGGGCAGCAGGTGGTCGTCGAAGGCACCGAGCGATTGCGCGAAGGCTCGAAGGTGCGCATCGCGGGCGCCGACGGCGCAGATGCCGCCGGCGGCGGCACCGGTCGGCGCAAGGGCCGGCTCGACGGCGCCGGTGCCGCCACCGCGCCCGGCGCGCCGCCGAGTGCCGCCGATGCCGCGTCCGGTCCGGCCGCCGCGCGGCCCGGCGCGTCCACGGGGTCCGACCCGCCCGCGCGATGAACCTGTCGCGGCTGTTCATCCTGCGGCCGGTCGCGACGTCGCTGCTGATGGTGGCGCTGCTGCTGGCTGGTGCACTGGCGTGGCGGCTGCTGCCGCTGTCGGCGCTGCCGGAGGTCGACTACCCGACCATCCAGGTCGTCACCTTCTATCCGGGCGCGGGGCCGGAGGTGATGGCCGGCACCGTCACTGCGCCGCTCGAGCGTCAGTTCGGGCAGATGCCGGGCCTGAAGCGCATGGCCTCGACGAGCGCGCTGGGCGTGTCGACGGTGACGCTGACCTTCGTGCTGTCGCTGCCGCTCGACGTGGCCGAGCAGTCGGTGCAGGCCGCGATCAACGCGGCCGGTCAGCTGCTGCCGGCGGACCTGCCTGCGCCGCCGGTCTACAGCAAGATCAATCCGGCCGATCCGCCGATCCTCACGCTCGCGCTGCGCACGGCCACGCTGCCGCTCACGCGGCTGCAGGCGATCGCCGATCAGCGCCTCGCGCCGCGGCTGGCGCAGGTGAGCGGCGTCGGGCAGGTGAGCGTGAGCGGTGGCCAGCGGCCGGCGACGCGCATCCAGGTCAACCCGAAGGCGCTCGCGGCCGTCGGGCTGGTGCTCGAAGACGTGCGCACCGCGATCGGTGCCACGCACACGACCCAGGCCAAGGGCAGCTTCGACGGCGCGGCGCGCGCGTCGGCGATCGAGACCAACGACCAGCTGCGCACGCCGCAGGAGTGGCGCGACGTGGTGCTGGGGTGGCGCAACGGTGCGCCGGTGCGGCTGGCCGATGTCGCGGACGTCGTCGACGGGGCCGAGGACACGCGGCTCGCGGCGTGGCACGACGCGACGCCGGCGCTGCTGGTCGAGGTGCGCCGCCAGCCCGGCGCCAACGTGATCGCGACGGCCGATCGCGTGCGCGCGCTGCTGCCGCAACTGGGCAGCGTGCTGCCCGAGGGCGTGCAGGTCGAGGTGCTGGCCGACCGCACCACCGGCATCCGTGCCGCGGTGCGCGCCACGCAGGTCGAGCTGCTGCTCGCGGTGGCGCTGGTGATCGGCGTGATCCTGGTCTTCCTGCGCCGCGTCTCGGCCACGCTGATCCCGGCGGTGGCGGTGCCGGTGTCGCTGGTGGGCAGCTTCGGCGTGATGTACCTGGCGGGTTTCAGCCTGAACAACCTCACGCTGATGGCGCTGGTGATCGCGACCGGGTTCGTCGTCGACGACGCCATCGTGATGATCGAGAACATCGCGCGCCATCTCGAAGCCGGGCTGACCCCGCGCGAGGCCGCGCTGAAGGGCGCCGGCGAGATCGGCTTCACCATCGTGTCGCTCACGCTGTCGCTGATCGCGGTGCTGATCCCGCTGCTGTTCATGGGCGACGTCGTCGGCCGGCTGTTCCGCGAGTTCGCGCTGACGCTCACCGCGACGATCCTGCTGTCGGCGGTGGTGTCGCTCACGCTCACGCCGATGATGTGCGCGCGGCTGCTGCGCGCGGCGCCGCGCACGGGCGTCGACGTCGCGCCGCGCGGTCTGCAGGCGCGTGTGCTCGCGCTGTACGGGCGCACGCTCGATCGCGCGCTCGACCGGTCGGGGCTCGTGCTGGCGGCCTTCGCGGCGACGGTCGCGCTGACGGCCGGCCTGTACGTCATCGCGCCGAAGGGCTTCTTCCCGGTGCAGGACACCGGGCTGGTGCAGGCGATCACGCAGGCGCCGGCGGACGTGTCGTTCGCCG
>JALORJ010000225.1 GCA_025459035.1 Burkholderiales bacterium | reverse complement strand
CCGTCGACTGCACCGGCCACACACACGAACGGGAGGGCCGCAGCCCTCCCGCCTTCACACCGTAACCGCCGGAGCGGTCAGAGCTTCGCTTCGAGCTTCATCAGGTCCTCGATCGTCAGACCGACCTTGTTCTCGCCACCGAACTTGGTCCCGACGACCTTGCGCTCGACCATCGACAGGTTGTGCTCGTACGCCTTGGCGGGCAGCGGCACGTAGCGCACTTCCTTCACCAGATCGCCCGCCTGCTTCATGTAGAACTGGACGAAGTCGCGCACCTCGGGGCGTTCGATCGCCTTGGCGTTGATGTAGATGAAGATCGGTCGCGCGAGCGGCTGGTAGCTGCCGTCCAGCACCGTGGTCTCGGACGGCTCGACCGGCTTGCCGGACTTGGGGTTGATCACCGGCACCGCCTTCAGCTTGTCCTTGTTCTCGATGTAGTACGCGTAGCCGAAGTAGCCGATGCCGTTCGTGTCGCGCGCGACCCCCTGCACCAGCGTGTTGTCGTCCTCGGACGCGGTGAAGTCGCCGCGGCTCGCCTTGGCGCGGCCGTTCACGGCCTCGGTGAAGTAGTCGAACGTGCCGGAGTCGGCGCCGGCTCCGAACAGCTTCATCGGGGTGTCGGGCCAGGCCGCGTTGACCTGCTTCCACTTCATGATCTTTCCCTGCGCGGCCGGCTCCCACATCGTGCGCAGTTCGGCCACCGTGATGCCCGGCTTGATCCAGTCGTTCTTCGGGTTCATCACGACCGTGAGCGCGTCGTACGCGACCGGAAGTTCGATGTAGGCGACACCCGCGCGCTTGCACTCCTCCATCTCGCGCGCAAGGATCGGCCGCGAGGCGTTCGAGACATCGGTCTCGCCGCGGCAGAACTTCTTGAAGCCGCCGCCGGTACCCGAGATGCCGACGGTCACGCGAACCTTGTTCTTCTTCGAGGCCTGGAATTCCTCGGCCACCGCCTCGGTGATCGGGAACACCGTCGACGAGCCGTCGACGCGGATGGTTTCCTGGGCCGCGACCGGCGCAGCGTGCAGGGTGGCGCCCAGCGCGACGATCACGGCAGCGGGGACGGCGAACAGGCCACGAGGCATCGGGCAACTCCTGCAGAAGATGCGGCGAGGTTAGGAATGCTTCATGACAATTTGATTGCAGCGCCCGGTCCGGCATCGGATCCCGACGCCGGCGCCGCGGCGCGCAGCACGTCCGCAAGGCCCTCGGCGAGGGCGCGCACTTCGGCCGGATCGTCGCCTTCGACCATCACGCGGATGACCGGCTCGGTGCCCGACGCACGCAGCAGCAGCCGGCCCCGCCCCGCCAGCGTCTGCTCGACCGCGGCGGCGGCATCGCGCACACGCGGGTCGGCGGCGAAGTCGAAGCGCTCGGCGGTACGCACGTTGACCAGCACCTGCGGCAGCAACGTCATGGCGGCGGTCGCCTGCGCGAGCGTCTCGCCGCGCACCCGCAACGCCGTGAGCACCTGCAGACCGGACACGAGGCCGTCGCCGGTCGTGTGCTTGTCCAGACACACGATGTGCCCCGAGTTCTCGCCGCCGAGCATCCAGCCGCGCTGCTTCATGAGTTCGAGCACGTAGCGGTCGCCGACACCCGCACGAACGAAGGGCACGCCCAGCCCGCCGAGCGCGCGTTCGAAGCCGAAGTTCGACATCAGCGTGCCGACCACTCCGCCTTCGAGGCGGGCGGCCTGGCGGCGATGGCGCGCGATGACGTAGAGCAGCTCGTCGCCGTCGTAACCGCGCCCGTCGGCATCGGCCATGCGCAAGCGGTCCGCGTCGCCGTCCAGTGCCAGCCCGAGATCGGCACGGTGCGCGATCACCTGCGACGCCAGGAACTCGGGATGCGTCGCGCCGCAGCCCTGGTTGATGTTGAAGCCGTCCGGATGATTGCCCACCGCGACGACATCCGCGCCGAGCTCGTGGAGCACGCGATCGGCGACCTGCCAGGCCGCGCCGTTGGCCGCGTCGACGACGATCCGCAGGCCGCGCAGGTCGAGCTCCGCCGGGAAGGTGCTCTTGCAGAACTCGATGTAGCGCCCGGCGGCGTCGGTCACGCGACGCGCGCGTCCGAGGCCTGCCGACGGCGCGCAGTCGAGCGGCGCATCGATCGCCGCCTCGATCTCCGCCTCGACCGCGTCGTCGAGCTTGAAGCCGTCCGCACCGAAGAACTTGATGCCGTTGTCGTCGTACGGGTTGTGGGACGCGCTGATCACGACCCCCGCCGACAGTCGCAGCGCGCGCGTGAGGTAGGCGATCCCCGGGGTCGGCAACGGGCCGGCGAGCAGCACGTCGACCCCGGCGGCCGCGAACCCGGACTGCATCGCCGCTTCGAGCATGTAGCCCGACACGCGCGTGTCCTTGCCGATCAGCACCGTGGGCCGCGCGCCGGCCGCGGTGGCGCGCGGCGCGAGCACGCGCCCTGCGGCGAACGCGATGCGCATCACGAGGTCCGGCGTGATCGGCGGCACGCCGACCTTGCCGCGCACCCCGTCGGTGCCGAACCAGCGGCGCGACGCGTTCACGCGGCGAGCGCTCCGCGATCCGCAGCTGCCCACACCTTCAGCGCGTCGACCGTCGCCGCGACGTCGTGCACGCGGACCCAGCGCGCTCCGCGCGCGACCGCCGCCAATGCCGCCGCGACGCTACCGTGCACGCGCGCGTCGGGACCGCGCCCGGTGATGGCGCCCAGCATCGACTTGCGCGACAGCCCCACAAGTACCGGCCGGCCGCGCGCCACGACGACGCCGAGATCGCGCAGCAGTCGCAGATTGTGTTCGGCGGTCTTGCCGAAGCCGAACCCCGGATCGATCACGATGCGGTCGCGCGCGACCCCGGCCGCCTCGAGCGCCGTGGCGCGCGCCTCGAGGAACGCGTCCACCTCGGCGACCACGTCGTCGTAGCGCGGCGCGTGCTGCATGTCGCGCGGGGCGCCCTGCATGTGCATCGCGCACAGCATGACGTCGGCGTCCGCGACCGCCTCGATCGCGCCGGGCTGCCGGAAGCCCTGCACGTCGTTGACCATCGCGACCCCGGCGTCGATCGCGGCGCGCATCACCGCCGGTTTCATCGTGTCGATCGACACCGGCACGCCGGCGGCGACCAGCGCGTCGATCACGGGCAGCACCCGGCGCAGTTCCTCGTCGACGGGAACGTCGTCGGCGCCGGGGCGGGTCGATTCACCGCCGACATCGACGACGTCTGCCCCCTGGGCGTGCAGCGCGAGCGCATGGGCGATCGCATGCCGCGCATCGAGATGCCGGCCACCGTCGGAGAACGAGTCCGGTGTCACGTTGACGATGCCCATCACGCGCACCTGCGGCGCGCAAGCGCGAAGGGCGAGGCTCGCGCCTCGCCCTTCGGCGATCGTCCCTGCCGTGTCGATCAGGCTTCGGTCGCCGGGGTCGACGACGCGGGACGCGGCGTCGGCGTGTTGTCCTGCGGCGGCGGCGACGGCGGCGCCGAAGCCGGCTTCGGCGGCCGCGGCGGGCGTCCGGCCATGATGTCGTTGACCTGCTCGGCGTCGAGCGTCTCCCACTCGAGCAGCGCCTTGGTCATGGCTTCGACCTTGTCGCGATGGTCCTCGATCAGCTTGCGTGCGACGCCGTACTGGGTATCGATGATGCGGCGGATCTCGGCGTCGACCTGCTGCATCGTCGCTTCGGACAGGTTGCGCTGCGTCGTCACGGACCGCCCGAGGAACACCTCGCCCTCGTTCTCCCCGTAGACCATGGTGCCGAGCCGGTCCGACATGCCGTAGCGCGTGACCATGTCGCGCGCGAGCCGCGTGGCGTTCTCGAAGTCGCTGCTGGCGCCGGTGGTCATGCGGTCCATGAACACTTCCTCGGCGATACGGCCACCGAGCGCCATCGAGATGCGCTGCAGGATCTGTTCGCGGTCCATGCCGAGGCTGTCGCGCTCCGGCAGCGTCCACGTGACCCCGAGCGCACGGCCGCGGGGAATGATCGTGACCTTGTGCACCGGGTCGACGCGCGGCAGCAGTTTGGCCACCACCGCGTGGCCGGACTCGTGGTACGCCGTCATGGTCCGCTCCTCTTCGGAGATGACCATCGACTTGCGCTCGGCCCCCATGAAGATCTTGTCCTTGGCGCGCTCGAAGTCGTCCATGTCGACGAGCCGCTTGTTCGAGCGCGCCGCGAACAGCGACGCCTCGTTCACGAGGTTCGCGAGGTCGGCCCCCGAGAACCCGGGCGTGCCGCGGGCGAGGATGTCGGCCCGCACGTCCGGCGCCAGCGGCACCTTGCGCATGTGCACCATCAGGATCTGCTCGCGGCCGCGGATGTCGGGCAGCGGCACGACCACCTGCCGGTCGAAGCGGCCGGGCCGCATCAGCGCCGGGTCGAGCACGTCGGGGCGGTTGGTCGCGGCGATGACGATCACGCCCGCCGTGGCCTCGAACCCGTCCATCTCGACGAGCAACTGGTTGAGCGTCTGCTCGCGCTCGTCGTTGCCGCCGCCCAGACCGGCTCCCCGCTGGCGGCCGACCGCGTCGATCTCGTCGATGAACACGATGCACGGCGCGTGCTTCTTGGCCTGCTCGAACATGTCGCAGGAAGTCGACCAGTTCGGAGACTTCCTCCTTCGCTTCCTCGCAGCCCGCGACGTCGGCGAACGTCACCGCGTTGTTGCTCTCGTCGAGCATGCGCGCGCGACTCTTGCCGAAGGAAAACGCACCGCCGCGCCCGCCCCCCTGCATCTGGCGCATGAAGAACACCCACACGCCAATCAGCAGCAGCATCGGGAACCACGAGATCAAGATGCTCACCAGCAGGCTCTGCTCTTCCTCGGGCTTCGCCTCGATCTTGACGTCGGCCTTGAGCAGGTCGCTCACGAGCCACGGATCGGACGGCGAGTAGGTCGTGAAGCGCTGCTTGTCGCGCGTGACGCCCTTGATGACGCGGCCCTCGATCGTGACCTTCTCGACGCGGCCCGACTTCACCTCGCTGATGAACTGCGAGTACTCCATGGGCTGCTGCGGCGAGTTGCGCTGGCTGAACTGGTTGAACACGGTCATCAGCACTAGCGCGATCACGAGCCAGATCGCGACGTTCTTGATGAGATTGTTCAAGGGACGCTCCTTCCGGGTCGCACCTGGCGACCGCTGATGACCGACGAGGGGGTGGATCGATACTACGCCCGAAGGTTCTCGATTTCGGGGTCCGCACGTCGGGGACCGCGCGCGAGCAGGTAGGTTTCCGGACTGCGGCCGCGCGATGCCTCGGGCTTGCGCACCGCCACCGTCCGGAACGCCCCCCGCAGGTCGCGCAGCAGGGCGTCGAAGCCCACGCCGTGGAAGACCTTGGTCAGGAACGCTCCATCGGGGGTCAGCACCTCGAGCGCGAATGC
This sequence comes from Burkholderiales bacterium, assembly GCA_025459035.1. GTDB lineage: Bacteria > Pseudomonadota > Gammaproteobacteria > Burkholderiales. The sequence continues at coordinate 4,025 of JALORJ010000225.1, read as the reverse complement.
CGCGGCGGCCTCCGCCAGCCCCGCCATGCGCGCCTGATCGGCCGCCCCGATGCCACTCAAGTTCGGGGCCATGTCCGAAAGCACAAGGTCGGCCGCCCGCCCGTCCAGCAGCGCACGCACGGCCTCGACCGTCTCGTCGCGCTCGAAGTCGCCCTGGAGGAAGTGCACGCCCGCGATCGGCACCATCTCCAGCAGGTCGACGGCGACGACCCGGCCCTGCCGGCCGACGGCCTTCACCGCCACCTGCGACCAGCCACCGGGCGTGCTGCCGAGATCGACCACCCGGGCCCCCGGGCGCAGCAGCCGGTCGCGGGCGTCGATCTGCATCAGCTTGAACGCCGCCCGCGAGCGCCAGCCCTCGGCCTTGGCTTTCTGCACCCAGGGGTCCTCGACGTGCTCGCGCATCCAGGCCTTGCTGGTCCGCGTGCGGGCCATTGCCTAGACTCCGCGGCCCATCAACCGGAACCGAAGATGCCCCTGACCCCCGCCGATCGCAGCGCCCTGCGCGCTCGCGCCCATGCGCTGCACCCGGTCGTCCAGATCGGCAACGGCGGACTGTCCGACGGCGTGCTGCGCGAGATCGACGTCGCGCTGAAGGCCCACGAACTGATCAAGGTGAAGGTTGCCGGCGAAGACCGCGAGGCCCGCGACGCGCTGCTCGCGGCCGTCTGCGAGGCCACTGGCGCCGAACCGGTGCAGTCGATCGGCCGCATGCTGGTGGTGTGGCGGGCACGCCCCGAGGCAGACCCCGACGCCGCGAAGACCCGCCGCCCGCGTCGCCCGCCGCCGCGCGCGGTGCGCAGCCCGAAGCGCGACTTCCAGGATCGCTGACGCGCCGGTCGGCGCCGCGCTCACGCGCCCTCCGGTCGGCGCGGCGAGACCACGAGCGCGGCGCCCAGCACCACCGAGGCCAGATAGAGCGACCCCGACACGGCGTGCCAGCGGCCGAAGCGTGTCGCGAGCTCGCCGGCCATCACCGGCTGCCCGGCCGCCCTCATCCGCAGGTCCACGAGCACCGGGCGCACGCCGAAATGCCCGACCGCGCTGAGCGCGACCATGGCCAGCGCGCAGCCCGTGCCGATCCGACCGAGCCGACGCGGCGTCGAGCGCCGCCCCTGCAGCGCGAGCACCACGGCGGCAGCCGCGAATCCGATCCACGTCACGGCCTCGAACAGCGCGCCGGCGATGTCGCCCGCCTGACGCCGGTCGGAAAGCGAGCGGAACAGCAGCGGGGCGACGACGCCACCGGCCAGCCACAGGCTGCCGACCCATGCGACCAGCGCGATCTCTCGCACCCCGGCCAACAGGCGATCGACGGCAGCCATCGGGCACGCGGCGGTCAGACGTAGCGGACCGCGAGCACCTCGAACTCCTTGAGTCCGCCGGGTGCCGCGACTTCGGCCACGTCCCCCTCGACCTTGCCGATCAGCGCGCGCGCGATCGGCGAACCGATCGAGATCTTGCCGGCGCGGATGTCGGCCTCGTCGTCGCCGACGATCTGGTACGTGACGCGGTCACCCGAGCCGAGATCCTCGAGGTCGACGGTCGCGCCGAACACGCAGCGGCCGTCGGCGTCGAGCGTCTTCGGATCGATGATCTGGGCGTTCGCGAGCTTCGACTCGACCTCGGCGATGCGCCCTTCGACGAAGCTCTGGCGCTCCTTGGCCGCGTCGTACTCGGCGTTCTCGGACAGGTCGCCGTGCGAACGTGCCTCGGCGATCGCCGCGATCACCTTCTGCCGCTCGACGCTCTTGAGCTGCTGCAGCTCCTGGCGCAGGCGCTCGGCGCCGACCACGGTCAGCGGGACCTTCTGCATCGTCGTGCCTCCGTCGTCAGGACGCCGCGCGGGCGTCGGCCAGGCGCGCGTGCAGCGTCTGCAGCGGCCACGCGGTGAGTTCCTGCATGTGGCGCATGCCGGTGCACGCGGCGCGCGCTCCGGCGATGGTCGTGTAGTACGTCACCCGCCCCTGCAGTGCCGAGCGGCGGATCGAGTACGAGTCCTGGATCGCCGTGCGGCGTTCCTCGACCGTGTTGACGATCAGCGCGATCTCGCCGTTCTTGATCATGTCGACCACGTGCGGCCGGCCCTCGGTCACCTTGTTGACGCTGGTGACCGCGATCCCGTGCTGCGCCAGATACGCCGCGGTGCCCCGGGTGGCCACGAGCTGGAAGCCCAGGTCCGCCAGCTGGCGCGCGATGTCGAGTGCCTTCGGCTTGTCCGCGTTGCGCACCGACAGGAACGCGCGTCCGCCGGTCGGCAGGCGCACACCGGCCGCGAGCTGCGACTTCACGAACGCCTCGGCGAACGTGTCGCCGACGCCCATCACCTCGCCGGTCGACTTCATCTCCGGTCCGAGGATCGTGTCGACCCCGGGGAACTTGATGAACGGAAACACCGCTTCCTTCACGGACCAGTACGGCGGCACGACCTCGCCGTGCACGCCCTGGTCGGCCAGCGTGCGACCGGTCATGCAGCGCGCCGCGATCTTCGCGAGCGGCAGCCCGGTGGCCTTCGACACGTACGGCACCGTGCGCGATGCGCGCGGGTTGACCTCGAGCACGAACACCGTGTCGCCCTGGATCGCGAACTGCACGTTCATCAGGCCGACGACGTGGAGCGCGCGCGCCATCGCGACGGTCTGGCGCCGCAGTTCGTCCTGCAGATCGGCCGACAGGCTGAACGGCGGCAGCGAGCATGCCGAGTCGCCGGAGTGCACGCCGGCCTGTTCGATGTGCTCCATGATGCCGCCGATCAGCACCGTCGAGCCGTCGGACAGCGCATCGACGTCGACCTCGATCGCGTCGTTGAGGAAGCGGTCGAGCAGCACGGGGCTGTCGTTGCTCACCTTCACCGCCTCGCGCATGTAGCGCTCGAGGTCTTCCTGCCGGTGCACGATCTCCATCGCGCGCCCGCCGAGCACGTACGACGGGCGCACCACGAGCGGATAGCCGATCTCGTCGGCCGCGGCGAGCGCAGCTTCGGGCGCACGCGCGGTGCGGTTCGGCGGCTGCTTCAGCGCGAGCCCGTGCAGCAGTTGCTGGAAGCGCTCGCGGTCTTCGGCGCAGTCGATCATGTCCGGACTCGTGCCGACGATCGGAACGCCGGCGGCCGCGAGATCGCGCGCCAGCTTGAGCGGCGTCTGGCCGCCGTACTGCACGATCACGCCGACGGGCTTCTCGAGGTCCACGATCTCGAGCACGTCCTCGAGCGTCACGGGCTCGAAGTACAGCCTGTCCGACGTGTCGTAGTCGGTCGACACCGTCTCCGGGTTGCAGTTGACCATGATGGTCTCGAACCCGTCCTCGCGCAGTGCGAGCGCGGCGTGCACGCAGCAGTAGTCGAACTCGATGCCCTGACCGATCCGGTTCGGACCGCCGCCCAGCACGATCACCTTGCGCCGGCCCGACGGCCGCGCCTCGCACTCTTCCTCGTACGTCGAGTACATGTAGGCGGTACGCGTGTCGAATTCCGCAGCGCAGGTGTCGACGCGCTTGTAGACCGGACGTACGCCGAGCGCGTGGCGCCAGGCGCGCACGGCGGCCTCGTCGGTGCGCAGCAGCTTGGCCAGACGCCGGTCCGAGAACCCCTTGCGCTTCAGAAAGAATTAGCAGCCATAAACTTAAAAACAAAATGAGTCAAGAACTAAAATGCCCGTAATTCAAAATGAAAAAAGTTTAAAATAAATGCTTTGTTCTATGGTAACTTCAACTGAATTATCGAGTAGACTGATGGAAACGTCACGATAAAGCTGTAATTTATTTCAGGCACGCGTGCGCATGGCAGTATCCAGTCATTCAATAAGATATTATCGATTCTTTCGCGTTGACCTTGACATCTCAAACTTAACCTGACTAGTTTATCATCAGCAAACCAGTCACTGCGCGTCTCGAGAAGAAGGACACGCAGCACTGTAATCATAATATTAAGAAACTATCACTTCATTAGCAACTCAATTGGGGCCAGAGTTTGAATTGCGAAACGTAACGAGCCGCCTGACGGCACGCGAGTTGTAAATCTTACATTG
>JALORJ010000224.1 GCA_025459035.1 Burkholderiales bacterium | reverse complement strand
ATCAGCTTCCAGCAGATCTTCGATCTGGTGCTGGTGAACTGGGTCGAGGTCACGCACGGCCCCGACGGCATCGCCGGCATCCCGCGCCCGTCGATCTTCGGCTTCACGCTCGCCGACGATCGCGCCTACCTGCTGTTCTGCGCGATCGTGCTGTACGCGCTGGTGTTCGCGGTCTGGTGGCTGCCCGGCACGCGCCTGGGCCGCGAGATGCGCGCGGTGCGCGAGAACCCGCTCGCGGCCGAGGTCGTCGGCGTCCACACGCTGCGCACCAAGGTCGTGGCGTTCGCGCTGTCGGCGCTGCTCGGCGGGCTCGGCGGCGCGCTGTACGCCGGCGGCTTCGCGTACATCAGCCCCGACAACTTCAACTTCGCGCGATCGGTCGAGTTCCTCACCGCGGTACTGCTCGGCGGCGCGCAGTCGCCGTTCGGCGGCGCGATCGGCACCGTGCTGATCGTGCAGATGCCGGAGTGGCTCAAGGGGCTGCCCGAGTCGCTGCGATTCCTGCGCGACGTGTACCTCGCCGTGTACGGCCTGGGCGTCATCCTGATCATGGTGTTCCTGTCCGAGGGCATCTGGGGCCTGATCCGCGCCACCCGCGCCCGCTTCGCGAAGCCCGAGACCAGCCCGACCGACGGCATCGCCCCGCTGGCACTCGGCCGCGGCGGGACCGACGGCGGTGTGCTGCTCGGACTCGATGCCGTCGCGAAGCATTTCGGCGGGCTCAAGGCGGTCGATGGCGTCGATGTCGCGGTGGGGCGCGGCACCGTGCACGCGCTGATCGGACCGAACGGCTCGGGCAAGACCACGACGCTGAACGTCGCGAGCGGCATCTACACGCCCACCGCCGGACGCGTGCTGCTGGACGGCGCCGACATCTCGCAGCTGCGACCGCACCAGCGCGCGGCCCGCGGCGTCGGGCGCACCTTCCAGAACATCCGCCTGTTCGCGTCGCTGTCGGCGCTCGAGAACGTGATGATCGGCGCGCAGCGCGACGGCAACCCGATCCCGCGCGGGCGCCGTGCGCTCGAAGCCGAGGCGCGTTCCGCGCTCGCGTTCGTCGGCCTCGCCGACCGCGCCCACGTCGTCGTGCGCAACCTGCCCTACGGGCATCAGCGGCTCGTCGAGATCGCGCGTGTGCTGGCGGGCCATCCGCAGCTGCTGCTGCTGGACGAGCCTGCGGCCGGGCTGAACCAGACCGAGAAGATGGAGTTCGTCGAGCTGGTGAAGCGCCTGCGCGGCCACGGGCTGACCGTGTTCCTGATCGACCACGACATGGGGCTGGTCGAGAAGGTGTCCGACCGCATCACGGTGCTCAACTTCGGTCGCAGGATCGCCGAGGGCGCCCCCGACGAGGTGCTGCGCCACCCCGACGTGATCGCGGCGTATCTCGGCACCGCGGGCAAGGTGAACTGATGGCCGCCCTGCTCGAACTGCGCGACGTGGCCTGCGCCTACGGCAACGTGCAGGCGCTGCGCGGCGTGAGTCTGCATGTCGACACCGGCGAACTGGTCACGCTGCTCGGCGCCAACGGCGCCGGCAAGAGCAGCACGCTGAAGACCATCTCCGGTCTGCTGCCGCCGACGCGCGGCGAGATCCGCTTCGAGGGCCGGCCGATCCACGCGATGCCGGCCGAGGCGATCGCGCGGCTGGGCATCAGCCACGTCCCCGAGGGTCGACGCGTGTTCCCGGGGCTCACCGTGCGCGAGAACATCCTGCTCGGCGCGTCCAACCGCAAGGGCGTGCGCCGGGCGCAGCTCGAGCGCGAGGCCGACGAGAAGTTCGAGATCTTTCCCGAGATCCGGCCGTTCGAGCACGCGCTCGGCTGGACGCTCTCGGGCGGCCAGCAGCAGATGCTCGCGGTCGCGCGCGGGCTGATGGCGCAACCCCGGCTGCTGCTGCTCGACGAACCGTCGCTCGGTCTCGCGCCGCTGATCGTGCAGAACCTGTTCGCGACGATCCGCCGCATCCGCGAGGCCGGCACCACCATCCTGCTGGTCGAGCAGAACGCGAACATGGCGCTGTCGGTCGCCGACCGCGGCTATGTGCTCGAGACCGGCGCCATGACGGTCGAAGGCCGCGCGCAGGCGCTGCTCGACGACGCGAAGGTGCGCGCGGCCTACCTCGGCGGACATCACTGACGCGCACGACGGCTCGGGCCGCGGCCGCGCGATCCGTGCAGGCTGTCGTGCCGTCGGCAGAGGCGTCGGCGCCGCGACGCCGTGCTAGCGTCGGTCGCACCACGTCGCAGGAGGAGGAATCGACGATGCAGCTCACGGCCACGCAGATCGCGCAGTTCGAGCGCGACGGGTTCGTCACCGCACCGGGCCTGTTCACGCCCGACGAAGTCACGCTGATGCGCCGGTCGCTCGCCGAGATCAAGCGCAGCGACCGACCCGAGGTCGTGCGCGAGCGCACCAACGCCGCGGTGCGGCTGGTCTACGGCGCGCACCGCTACGACGACGTGTGGCGCCGCGTGTGTCGGCACCCGCGCTGGCTCGGTCCGGCGCAGCAGCTGCTGGGCAGCGGCGTCTACATCCATCAGCTGCGCATCAACCCGAAGGCGGCGTTCGACGGCCAGGGCTGGTGGTGGCACCAGGACTTCGCGACCTGGCACTTCGAGGACGGGCTGCCGACCGACCGCGCACTGATGATCGGCCTGTTCCTCGACGAGATGCACGCCTGCAACGGGCCGCTGATGGTGATCCCCGGATCGCACCGGTTGGGCCACATCGAACAGACGCAGCGCGACCACGACGCCACCGGCTACACGGTGATGGACCTGCCGAAAGACCTGATCGCGCGGCTGGTGCGCGACGGCGGTGCGGTGCAGGCGCTCACCGGCCCGCCCGGCACCGTGCTGTTCATGCACTGCAACCTCGTGCACGGCTCGGTCGGCAACATCACGCCCGACGAACGCACGATCGCGTACATCAACTGCGCGAGCGTCGAGAACCGCACCACCAGCACCAAGCGCGCGGAGTGGTTCTGCAACCGCGACCACAGCGCGATCGTGCCGCTGGCCGACGACTGCCTCGCGGAGATCGCGGAGCAGGCGGCGTAGGGTCCGGCGGCAACGGCGCACGCGCCGTGCGCCGGGGCGCCGCCGACGTCAGATCGCCGACGCGATCGCCCGGCCGACGTCTTCGGTCGACGCGCGTCCGCCGAGGTCGGGCGTCTTCGGGCCTGACGGGTCCGCCAGCGCCTGTTCGATCGCCTGCACGATCGCCGCACCGGCCTCGGGATGCCCGAGGTGATCGAGCAGCATCGCGCCCGACCAGATCTGCGCGATCGGGTTGGCGATCTTCCGACCGAAGATGTCCGGCGCGGAGCCGTGCACCGGCTCGAACAGCGACGGGAACGCGCGCTCGGGGTTGAGGTTCGCCGACGGCGCGATGCCGATGGTGCCGGCGGTCGCCGGGCCGAGGTCCGAGAGGATGTCGCCGAACAGGTTCGAGCCGACGATCACGTCGAAGCGCCCCGGGTCGAGCACCAGCTGGATGGTCAGCCCGTCGATGTGGTACTGGCTCGTGCGGATGTCGGGATACTGCTTCGCCATGGCCGCGAAGCGTTCGTCCCAGTACGGCATCGTGATCGAGATGCCGTTGGACTTGGTGGCGGAGGTCACGTGCTTCGCGGCGCGCTTCGACGCGGTCTCGAAGGCGAACTTCATGATGCGGTCGGTGCCGTGGCGCGTGAACACCGACTGCTGCATCACCACCTCGCGCGGCGTGCCCTCGAACAGCCGGCCGCCGACCGACGAGTACTCGCCCTCGGTGTTCTCGCGCACGACCAGGTAGTCGATGTCGCCGACCTGCCGGCCGGCCAGCGGACACTTCACCCCCGGCATCAACCGCACCGGGCGCAGGTTCACGTACTGGTCGAAGCCGCGCCGGAACTGGATCAGCGAGCCCCACAGCGACACGTGGTCGGCGACCGTCGCGGGCCAGCCGCAGGCGCCGAAGAAGATCGCGTCGTGGCCACCGATGTGCTCGCGCCAGTCGGGCGGCATCCACCAGCCGTCGGTCGCGTAGTGCTCGCACGACCAGTCGAACGCGTCGAAGGCCAGCGCGATGCCGAAGCGGCGTGCGGCCGCGTCCAGCGCGCGCAGCCCTTCCGGCATGACCTCGCGACCGATGCCGTCGCCGGCGATGACGGCGATGCGGTGGGCGGCCATCGCGCGGTCAGCTCCCGAGCTTGCCGAGCAGACCGCCGAGCATCCCGGCCAGTCCACCCGCGTCGGCGCCGCTCCCGGGCTCGACCACCCCGTTCGGCGTCATCCGGTCGATCACCTGCGGCAGCAGCTGCGCGAGCCCGTCCATCTTCTCGCTGCCGGGCACGAGCCCGAACTGCTGCATCAGCCCGCCGAGGTCGAGCGTCGACAGCGCGCTGTGCAACTGGTCGCCCGAGACCGGCAGGTTCGCGCCGGTGCTCACCCACGACTGCACCTGCTCGCCCAGGCCCGCGCTGGAGAACTTCTCGACGAGCCCCTGCAGGCCGCCGGGCTGGCTCTGGATGAACTGCATCACGATCTGCGCGAGGCCGCCGCCGTCGCCGCCCTGTCCCCCGGCGCCGAGCGCGCCCACCACCGAATCCAGCAGTCCCATCGTCGTCTCCTCGTCGTGGTTCGTGTCGGCCCGCGTGTGCGCCGGCGGGCCGACGATGCGCGCGATCGCGCCGGGCGTCACGCCACCGGCGGCGGCGCCGTTCGCAGCACCCGCAGCACGCGTAGCGCCGCGCAGGCGGCGCCGAAGCCGTTGTCGATGTTGGTCACCAGCAGTCCCTGTGCGCAGCTCGCGAGCATCGCGTTCAGCGCGGTCTGTCCGCCGGTGGCCACGCCGTAGCCGACC